>CAZERK010000266.1:3578-5549 GCA_964514515.1 uncultured Planctomycetaceae bacterium | reverse complement strand
CGGTCCCTACGCCAGGCATGAGAACCGCTCCCTCATGGTCGCGGCTCTGATCGAGAGACTCCGAGCCCTGCGCCCACCGGCGCCAGCCCATCGCGCCTGGATGCCGATTCCGGCCTCACACTCTAGCATGTCCAGGCTGTGCGGAACAACTCGGTCTTGGGCTTACGGCTACGTCTACGACTCGCAGCTCAGGAGGGTTCGACCGGTCGGTCTCGCCGGCGACGCCAGGTCGAGCTTCCACGTCTGACCGCCTGTCTCGAATTCCCATCGCTGTCGGCCGTCGGCTTCGCGACGGAGCTTCGCAACGGCGGCTTGCTGCGGGCAGGCCGTCGTGACGAGCCGCAGAGCTCCGCACCATCTGAACGCCGCCTCGATCGTCGGGATCGGCAGACGTTCGCCGTAGTAAGGCGAGGCGAAGCCCTGCACGCGGCCGAGTTCGTCGCGGCCCCGGACGACCTCGAAGCGATCTGGCGGCGACGGATGCGAACCGACGGCGACGAAGAATCCGCCTCGGCTCGTATCGAGTTGGACGGTCGCCGTCTTCGCGTCCGCGGCGTAAGGCGCATCAAGCAGATGCCATCGCAAGACGGCGGCGTGCTCGCCCTGCCCGAGCAAATCATCCACGATGGCCCAGGCGTCGTTCTCCAAACCGACGACCGTGCGGCGGTGCAGAACGTGCCAAGGCGGACGGTCGTAGGCGTAGGACTCGCCTTCAAAGACCCGTTCGGCGTCTCCTTCGACCTCGAAGCAACGTCGCCTCGCCTTCGACCACGGCAACCAGAGGAACCGCGAGACCAACGCCAACGGGTCCTGTCCGTCCATCTCCACCGTGTTGTGCGCAGCGATGGACTTGAAGTACCGCTCGACGTCCGGCCGGTCCGGCACGTAGTACTTGTACGTGCCGCAGTCCTGCAAGACGTTGAGGCCCCGCCACCACAAGTCCAGGTGCAGCATGTCGCATTGCGTCACGCGGTCTCGATAGCTGTGGCAACGGATCATGGCCCAACTGTCAGGCCGGCGAAGCGTGTAGTAGCCGCCGGTTTCGAACGCCGTTGAGGCCGGCGGCGGCGCCGCAGGCGCGACCGTGCTGGCATCGCTGTTCAAGGCCTCGCTGCCGAACAGCCAGGCCAAGTCCTCGTCCCAAGGACCGGCGGGCAGCAGCCGTCTCCGTTCGCACAGGTAATGCACGGCCTGCACGACGGGCCGAAAATCCGTGAAGTCGCATTCGCTCAGGGACAGGACGTAGGCGCCGTCGTTAGGACCGTAGTTCGGCAGCCTGCCCGTCTCGGGTTCCATCATCTGATACAGGAACTGCCCGCAACGACCCAGCCGGTCGTACAGGTCTCGCGGGAAGGGCCGGCCCGCGACCTCGCCCAGCCGCAGCGCGAACAGGCCGCCGTGCAGCATGACGCGCTCGTAGTTCATGGATTGCTGCAAGTAGCTGCCGTCGGCGTAGACTTGCCGCCGCAGCTCGCGCGTCATCACGCGACGCCCGATCGCCTCCCATCGCGGCGACTCGCGAAACTCCGGGAACAACTGGCTGACCAACAGCAGCCCGCAGGCTTCCGACATCGCATGATTGTTCTTCTGCGAGACGGCGTAGTTGATATGGTGCGCGACGCGATAGCCCGTCGCCCAGGCCAGCCGGGCCAGTTGTACCCAGCGCTGCGGCGTCGTGGCCGGATCGTCGGCCAGGCTCCAGAAGGCCATCGTGATCGCTATCAGTCGGACCGAGGCCTCCTGCCCGCATTTCCATTGAAAGCCCATGCACGGCGGATGGGCCGCCATCCAGGAGTCCACCCCACGCCAGAACAACCCGCCGCCATCGACGTCGAACCCGCCAAGCTCGAACTCGCTCGGCAGCTGGGCGCCGACGAGGGGCTTTCGCCGCGCGAGTGCGACGCGGTGGCCGAGGTGCAGCAGCGGACGAGCGGCCGCGGCGCCGACATCGTGATCGAGGCCGCCGGTTTC
>CAZERK010000266.1:1311-3568 GCA_964514515.1 uncultured Planctomycetaceae bacterium | reverse complement strand
CCGCATTTCCATTGAACGCCCCTGAACGGCGGAGGGGCCGCCATCCAGGAGTCCACCCATCGCCCGAGCAAGCCGCCGGCATCGACGTCGAACCCGAACGGTCGCGCCCGAGCACAATCGAGCGCCCAGGCGGCCCTGGACGGCTCCCACATCATCCGCGGGTCGCCCTGATTCGGCAGGTAGTCTGGAACATCGCACCACGTGCGCGTCGGATCGCTCACGGCGTCGTCGAGCGGATTGCGATGCCAGTTGATCGCCTCCGGCGACGGCGTGCGGAAGAAGTAGACGCAGCGGTTCTCGTCGAGAAGCTTCAGCCGTTCTTGGAAGGATGGCTGACGTTCGTGCTGGGCCTCACGGATGTACGTCGGGATCTGCGGCGGCCGGCCCAGCGGAAACAGAAACGGCGGCGGCGCGGCCCGTCTATACTCCGCGTACGCCTCCGGCTCGCACGGCGTACCCGCCCGCGCGATCTCCGCCAGCTCGATCTGCTCCCACGGCCGCGGCCGAAACGTCCGCCGCGTCAGCCCCAGCGCCCGGCTCAGATAGACGCCCGCCCGAAGCCAAACGACCCTCGGGCCGACGTAGCGAAGTATGGAATAGGCTTTTTGAAGCGGTCCCATGCACGGCTCGGATCGGCGTCGCGGCCTGCCGCCTCAAACGCCGGAGCGTGAAGGCGCGAACTTGTCCCGGTACACGTTCGACACGATCTGGCGGAACTTCCCGCTGGCGTCACGGGGGATTTCCGCCACGCCCTGGATGTCGATGCGGATCGCCTCGCCCAAGTAGTGCCGCAATTCCGCCATCAACCTCGTTTCGTCGTCCTCACAGCAGCCGTCGCCTCGTACGATCTTGACGGTCAGGTGATCGGCGGCGTCCTGAACCAACTGGGCTTCATTGATTCGATAGCTGCTCTTGAACAGAAAGTCCAGCCGCCCCAGGCGACGGCCGTCCGGCGTGATAATGTAGGACTCGATGCGCCCATCGATGCACCGAACCGTCGGGGCCTTGCGCCCGCAGGGGCATTCGACGTCGGTCAGCGTGGCCAGATCGCCGATGCGGTAGCGGATCAGCGGCATGACCGGGTTGCGGAATCCCGTGGCGATGATCTCCCGCGTGTCCGACGGCAGCCCTTCGACGGGCAGGAACTCGACGGCGCCGTATTCCATGTCCACGTGATAGGCGTGCTTCTCGCACTCCGAGATGAAGGCGCAGGACTCGCTCGCCGAGTAATGATCGCCGAGGTCGGAAGCGAACGCCTGCGAGATCACCTGGCGCTGGTGCGGCAGCACCGTCTCGGAAGACGTGAACGTCATCGCCGGCGGATGGGGCAGGCGAATGCCGTTTTCCAGCAGATACGTCGCGACGAGGTACAAGGCGGACGGATAGCCGATGTAGAACCGTACGCGGCGCTGCTGCAAGTACTCGGCCAACGGCGCCATGTTCTGCGCCGTGAGATGATGTACGGAGACGTACGTCTGGTGCAAGACGGCGTTGCGGCGCCAGATGGGCGGGTGCATCTGGGACAGCGGCACGACGCTGCGTCCCGCGAAGGCGATGTAGGGCTCGTGGACGCGCACGCCGAAGCGTTGACGATGCCGCCAATGCGTCGCCCAATGCCAGGGCTGCGTGTCCTTGTCCTCCCTCAGCAGCAGGGCCTTCCCCGTGGTCCCGCCGGTGTGCTGCGTGACCCTCCGCCCGTCAGGCCAGGTCCGTGACTGCAAGTCCTCGAAACGGTCGCGGAGCGTTTGTTTTTCGAGGATGGGCAGCTTCGGCAGGTCTTCGACGTCACGGATGTCGTCCGGCACGAGCCGGCGTTCGTCGAACACCTCGCGGTAGTACGGCACGGTCTCGTAGGCGTGACGGATGATGCGGCGCAGTTGCTCCCGCCGGTACGCCTGCTGCTCCGCCAAGGACCACCATTGCGATTGTTCGAGGAACGTCAACGCGTTCCAGAACGTGCGGTTGTACCGCCGGCGGCGCATCTTGATCCCCGCCAGCGAACAGGCCGCGTTCTGCGCCCAAACCGGCGTCTTGGCATAGAACCGAAACCAACGGGGCTCGCTCACGACGCCATGCTCTCCGGCAAGGAAGCCAGTTCTCGGCAGTACTCCAAGAACTTGTCCGACCAGACTCTGGAATCAAACATCCGTCTTTTTGCCAAGACCCCGGCACACAGTCTCGCGTACAGACCGTCATCGCGCATCAGACGATTCATCGCCTCACGGAGTTGATCGGCCTTCTGCGGCTCGATCAGGAT
>CAZERK010000266.1:0-1301 GCA_964514515.1 uncultured Planctomycetaceae bacterium | reverse complement strand
GATTCGTCGACGATTTCCGGAACGGCTCGCCATCGTGTCGTGACGACCGGCAGGCCCGCTCGATAAGCCTCCAAGACGATGCCCGGGTAGCCCTCGCCCGCATGGTAGGTCGGCAACAACAGCGCGTCGTATTGCTCCAGCGTTCGCACGACCTCCGGAGGCGGCACCACGCCGAGGTAGCGCACCGTCTTCAAGCCGGCGAAGTCGCTTTCAGACATCCCGTCGTAGAAGGGCCCATAGACGTCAACGGTTGCGCCGTCGTCCAGATGCTCGCCGGCCTTGATAAGCTCCCGCACACCTTTGCCTGGCCGGACGTGGCTGAGGAACACGAACCGACGACAAGACTTCGCTGGTGAACGCGGATTCTCCTCGCCCAACAACGGTCGGTTGTTTGGGTACCACCTCACCATGTAGAGGTCGGCTCGACGAACCGTCCAGCGAATGATGTGGCGTCGAAAAAAGGGGTATTCCAGAAAGTCTGCCCCCCCGAACTTGCGCAGCACCACCGGCTTGCCGAAGATCCTGGCCGCGAGGCAAACGGTCGGACCGATGATGTGCAAGCCGCTCGTGGCCGCGTGCAAGGTCAGCACGTCGGCTTCGCGGGCGGCGCGCCCAATGCGTCGAACGGTTGACGCATACTGCATCAGTCCGCGCAATCCGCGGCCTCGGATGCCGCTCGTATTGATGATGATGAGCTGTGCGTCGTCTCGGTTGCGGAGCTCATCCACCAACGTCTGCAAGAGCACGCTCGTTCCGCCGATGGGCGGCGGCAGCGTCCCGATGATCGCGATTCGAATCGGCCTGGCCATGCTGCGCTTCCTTGATGCCCGCCCGGAGTCGGTCCTGACGGGCTCTGTCGCTCTTGGAAGCTGTTTCATAACGCCAAGGAGCCCGGGCTTCAGGCCGGGCGGCGCCACAACCGGGCGGTTCTGAAACGGCTTCTCAGGCGAGGCTTGTCATGAGGCTCTCCACGATTCGTTCGCTGGCTCGGCCGTCGCCGTACGGATTCTCTCCTTTGCACATGGCGGCGTAGGCCTCCTCATCTTGCAGCAAGCGCGATGCCTCCTCGACGATCCGTCGACGGTCCGTGCCGACGAGCTTGGCGAGGCCGGCGCGGACCGCTTCGGGCCGCTCCGTCACGGTGCGCGTCACGAGGACCGGCTTGTGCAGCGACGGCGCCTCTTCCTGGATTCCACCGGAATCGGTGACGATGAGGTGGCACCGATCCATCAAATAGACGAACGGCAGATACTCGATGGGTGGGATCAGGTGGATCCGACGCTCCTTTCCGAGAATCTCGT
>CAZERK010000265.1:0-5563 GCA_964514515.1 uncultured Planctomycetaceae bacterium | reverse complement strand
CATGGTCCTTGAAGTAGCCCGCGATCTGAGGTCCGACGATCCCGGCGATGCCGTACGCCAGGAAGACCCACGGATAGTTGGAGCCCACGTTCTTGTTGCCGAAGAAATCCGCCGTCGCGGCGGGGAAGAGGGCGAAGTTGCCGCCGAAGTTGAAGCCGATGATGCAGGCTCCGACGAAGAAGCCGGCCACGGCAGCGCCCGCCTTGAAGAACAGGAGCATCATCACGCCCTGGATTAGGCACATGAGAAACAGCGCTGCCTTGCGCCCGATCTTGTCCGACACGGTGCCCCAGACGATTCGGCCCAGACCGTTGAAGATCGCCAACAGCGCGATGGCCGTGTCGGCCGTGACGCCCGCCTCCTTGGAATCCGCGACGGCCTTGTGCGCCTGAAGGCTGTCAACGCCGAAGAGCTTGATGCAGCCGATCACCATGAGGCCCGCCATGGCGGATCCGATGAACATCAACAACAAGGCCCAGTACTGAGGCGTTCCCGCCATCTGGGGCGCGTTGAGGTCAAGCGCGCCGGACGACTTCGCGACGCCCGTCGCGGCCTGCGGGTTCCATCCGGCCGGCTTCCAGCCCGTCGGCGGATTCAGCATGACGAGGCTCCCCAGGAGCACGAGCACCAGATAGGCGACGCCGTAGATGACGAAGACGCTCTGCACGCTCGGCAGGCCGAACACGTTCGCGACGTTCAGCAGGCCGCCGAACCAACTGCCGGCCAGCTTGGCCCAAATCGTCGCCCCGAAGCCGAAACCGGCGACGGCCAATCCGGTAATCAAGCCCTTCTTGTCGGGGAACCATTTCACGCCGACGGCGATCGGCACGACGTAGGCCAGGCCGATGCCTGCCCCGCCGATGACGCCCACGCAGACGAACTGCGGCCAGAAGGTTTCGCCGAGGAACCCGCCCAGGATGTAGCCGGCGCCGAGCACGATGCCGCCGAGCATGGCCACCTTCTTGGGGCCGATCCTGGCCTGGAGGCGGCCGGCGTAGAGCATGACCAGGGCGAACGTCGCCAGGCCCGCCGAGAAGATCCATTGCGTTTGCGACGCGCTGAAGCCGTAGCCGCCTTCCTCGACCGGCAGAGTCTGCCGCTTCGTGTAGACGCCGAGGGCGTAGATCGCCCCCAGGCAGAGCTGGATCAGGATGGCCCCGACGACGACGAGCCAGCGGTTTATAGTCTTCTCGGTGGGGGCTGCCTGAGGTTGGTTGCTCACGAAGTTGTGCTCCTTGTTACAAGAGGCGCGTGTCGGACGAGTCGGGCGAGCCGGTCCCCGACCGACGACCACGGCGCGGCAGGCCCGTTGTACCGAACGTGAGTTCTCCGCGGCATCACGTCTGCTGCCGCTCGGCGCGTCTCGTACGTTGGCTGGCGTCGCCGCATGCCGCTCTGCCGTGGCCCGCGACCCGTCGCAAAACCGCGTACCTTAGCCAATCCGGCTCTCGGATGCCAGAAGCAGCCCGCAGCCTCCCCTCGCCTTCATCGCATGATCTTCGCCCCACGCCGAAAGCGTCAACATCGTCCCCACGTTGGCCCGCCTCGGCGATGATCGCCCCACCGAAACGGCCGCGAGGCAATCGCCGCTCGCTGCGGCCTGATGCCCATCATCCTCCGGCCTAGCAGACTACCTCGATGCCGCCGCCTGGCCTGCGTCGCCGTCTTGCGGCTCGCCGCGCAGTTTCTCGCAAGGGCCAAGACGTGCGCGGCCAACAGCGGCATCTCCCCACGCAAACGCAAAACCTCGCGATTCGCGTCGTGTTAGGATTGACGTTTGGCCGATGTTAGGCTATGCTGTCAGGGACGTCGTTATGGGGGGCGACTCGGACGAGCCCGGCGCAGGATTCCGCTACGGCCCGCGGCTCGCCTGGACGTGCCCGCACATCGCCGGTGCAGACGACGGGAGGCGGGGGTCTACGCCCCCTCGGCTCTCGCACCAGCGAGGCGTGCGGCGCGGCAGGTCAGCCAGCGGATGACAAGGCGGCTGTTCGCCGCGGGAATCAATCGTCAGGCACGGTCGACGCGCACTGCCGTGACGCAACCGTCGCTGAAGATCCGCGGCCGCCTTTGTCGCAGCGGCCCGCCGGTCAGGTTCCGCGGCCCTCGGGGCGACGGGTTCGCCTCGAGGGCCGTTCGGCCGGCCGAAGGTTGCGAGAGCGATAGCCGAGCAGGCGACGACGAACGCACGAAGGAACGACGGACGCAATCGGCAGCCAAGGATGGCGACGAATGCCTCACGACGATTTGCCGCTATGCTGTTTCGGCCCGGGAGGTTTGTATCGCGTTGGTTGGACGCCGGGAGGGCGTCAAGCTAAAACCGCGACGGCGGCTTCCGCCGAGTTGCAACAGACCGTTGCCCCGGATCGTCTCTTGGCGATAGGCTTCGCGCCATCGCGCACGACGGCGACTTCAATCGAGGTCCCGCGTGTTTCTGAATCGAACCGGCCGCTGCTGATTCTCGGCCCCCAAGGATTGGAGGCCCGGCCGTGGCCGTCATCGCAGGAGCAGACCCATGGCTTCCAAACGCCGCACGAGTTCCGCTGCCCGTGGGAGGCGGCCCGTACGCGCCCGCGGCCGGACGAAGGTGACCCGGCCCGCGACGCCTCGCCAGACCGCCCTTCTCACCTTCATCCGGGACTACATGCACAAGCATGGCTATTCCCCGACGCTCGACGAGATCGCCGCCGAGTTCGACATCTCAAAGGTCACGGTCTTCGAGCACCTGACCACGCTCGAAGATCGCGGGCTCGTTCGCCGCGAGAAGCACAAGGCACGCTCTTTGGAGTTGTCCCCGCACCTGGAGTTGCCGGATGAGCGGCCGGGACGGCTTCGGCTCCTGGGCCGGATCGCCGCCGGCTCGCCGATCGAGGCGATCGAACAGCCGGAAGTCGTCGATCTCGATGAGATGTTCACGTCGCGGCACGATACGTACGTGCTCGAGGTCCAGGGCGACAGCATGATCGACGACCATATCACCGATGGCGATCTCGTGGTCGTGGAGCAGCGGACGAACCCGGTCAACGGCGAGACGGTCGTCGCCCTGCTGAACAACGGCGAGGCGACGCTCAAGCGCTTCTATCGCGAGAAGGGACGCATTCGCCTCCAACCGGCGAACCCCGCCTATCCGCCGATCTTCCTGCCGGACGTGCGTGTTCAGGGCGTCGTGATCGGCGTTGTTCGTCGCACGCGCTAGCAGACGGAACGGGACAGGCCCCTCGCGGGCTGCCCTCTTCAGCGGCTCCAACCTTCCTCAGCTTGGAGCCGGGTCAATCCTGTCACGAACGGCTACTCCACGAGCGAGGACGGGCAGAAGCGCAATCGCGGTGACGCCAGCGGCTCGTTGAAGCGGAACCGAATCGCCGAAACGCCGACGGAACCTGCGGACTCCGTGACGCCCGTGATCTCGGCCGTGAAGCTGCGGAGCTGGAAGCAATCGCCTTCGGTCGGCCGCCAGTCGTCGCCCAGCAGCAATCGGTGCAGTCCGGACTGCATGAGCCTGCTGGTCGGGGAAGTTGCCAGTAGATCGTGATCGCCCTGTCGGGTGAGGACGGCTTCGGCGTCCGGCATCGTCAGGTAGCAGATCGTCAGGTTGCGACGGCCGGTTAGGAACTCCAATCGATCGGCTGCTCCGAGCACCTCCAACGCCGTGTTCGCCCGCGCCACAATCAGCGTGTCGCCGTCGCGGAGCGCCTCGGGCTGCTCGGCGAGGGTGCTTTCGAGCGAACCGCGAGCCTGCATCTCGGCGGTGTTCGTGAAGAGGACGGCGCCGATGGCGCAGCAGATGCTCACCGCGCCGTTAGTCGCGAGCAGCCCATGACGCAGCCAGAGCGGCGCAGGGCCCGTCGGCTCTCGTCGACGACGTCTCGTCCGGCCGCTGCCCGTGCTGCCGCTGTCCGACAGGCCGTCGCCCATGATGCCGCCCGACAGACCGTCGCCCGGGAGATCGCTGCCCGAGAAACCATCGCGCGTACGGCCGTCGCGTGCGCGGGAGTCGTGCGCATCGTCCCCCGACGGCGCCCGCTCGCCGTCGCGTTTCTCGAGCAGCAGACGGGCCAATAGGTACGACCACCCAACCGTGGCGACGCATAGAGCGCGCGTCTCGGTCGTTGTGACAAGCGCCAGTCCCATGAAACAGACCGCCCAAAGACCGAAGAACGAGGCCGCGGGGTCTTCCTGCCATCGTCGCCATAACCGGTGAACATAGGGGACGACGAACAGTATCATGCCGCCGGCTGCGGCCGCGACGATGACGACTTGCCATGCTTCCGCCTGCAGGAGGAGGCTGATGGGGAATCCGATCAGCCAGACGGCGAGATAGAGCAGGAGGTGCCGGCCCATCGCAAGCAGGCCGGTCTGCCCAGGATGGCCCGGCATCGCGCCTGGGCTGAGCAGCCAGGGCCGCGTCGCGACGCAGTAGCCGAGATATGCGACGGCCAGACCGACGACGGCGGCCGTGATCGCCCATCGGACGGACCGGCCTTCGAGCGTTTGGCGCCGCCGTCGGACGACCAGTTCGTGCAGGAGCAGGACGCCGGCCAACGGGACCGCCGTCTCCTTCGACAGCAGGGCGAACGCGAACGCGGCCCCGGCGACGCACGGCGGCCACGACCATCTGCCGGACGCCGGACGGCGTTCCGCTGTCGCCGCCGCCTTCTCAAATCGCATCGGCAAGGCAGCGCGCCAGTACTGCCTCGCAGCGACGGTCACGCCTACGAGAACCAGAAGGTCGTTTCGGTTGCAGATAAACGTCACCGGTTGCGTGACGGTCTGCGAGATGCCGAAGAAGAGCGTCGCGGCGCCGGCCAGACAGGCGTCCCCCGTTGCAGCGAGAAAGAGCGAGCGAAGGGTCAACAAGACGACGGCGAACCACGCGAGGCTCACCAGCCGGTGCCCCACCGTATGCCGTCCGAACAGGCACGTATCGATGTAGAAGGATAGCTCGGCGAGCGGACGCATCAGGTCCACGCGACGGCCCAGCGGCGTCCACCACGGCAGAACGCCCCGGTCGCGCAGCTCGCTCCAATCCTGCTCGGTCGGCGCGAAACGAAACAGACCTAGCTGTTGGCTTTCTCCGTCGCGATAGCGCTCCGCCTTGAGCAGGAGGTTCAGGTCGTCGAAGACGAACGGCCCGCCCACCGTCCAGACGTAAAGCGCCAGCGGGAAGACCAGCCAGGCCGTGGGGTGCGAGGCCCGTCGACGGAGCCAACGAAAAGGTCTCTCCAGGGATTCAAGCACGGCGGGATTATCGCGGCGGGACCGATGACGGCAAGATTGGAGAGGCGGACTTCTTGACAGAGCCGTGTGCCGGGAACGCGGTGTGTCGGGTCCGCGGAGCCCGGTTCGGCTACTCTCGAAGCCCGGCTCTGATTCTCGCGCGCGTCCAGTCGAGCGGCCTGAAGACGACGCAAGACGGAAGCGGTCGTTGTTGCGACTGATTGCAGCCGGGCATAAAATCCCCTCTTGAATGTAGAACCTGTCCCAAGACCGTCTCCGCGTCGGGGAGAGGGCAGGGTAAGGGGCGAGATCTGGAGCTTTCGTCGATCCTCCCGTGCTTGCACAG
>CAZERK010000264.1:0-5567 GCA_964514515.1 uncultured Planctomycetaceae bacterium | reverse complement strand
GACCTCCCGGTCGGCCGTAGAATGCGCCGGTTGCCATGCTCCGCAACGGCCGAGCAGGAGTTCGGCCGCTACGATCCGCGTCGCAAGATCGCGCACGGTGATTTAGGAACGGACTTGATCGCTGCGTCCTTTGAGCGGTAGAAGCCGGGCGGGATCCGTAATCGCGTTGATCTTCGCGGCGAAGCTCGTCTGGCGCTCCACGTCTTCGTCCGTCACGATGTGCACGTCGAGCAGGCCCTCCGTCCGGTATCCCGTGCGGAGGTAGTTCAATTCGCTCAGGCACAGGCTCCAGCCTTCGAGCCATCGCTCCAGAGCCTGCCGCTGTTCGGCCGTTCCGTTGAAATGCACGAGCAGGTCGATATCGCTCGCGGGCCCGGCGGTCGCGTTCTTTGTACTCCCGATGACGTAGAGGTTCTTGACGCCGAAGCGCTCCGCGTCCAGCCGGTCGGCGATCCGCTCCGCCATGCGCAGACGCCAACGCCAGTTCTGCTCCTTGTGCTGGAAGTCCGCGGCCTCCACGATCGGCTCGCTGACCGCGGTGGTCAAAGCCTCGGATGCCAACACACCGACCGCTTCGTCCAGGTCGGCATTCATCAGAACGCGCAGGACCCGCCCGTCGGTCGCCTTCGGTACGTCGATCACGAAGACCGTATCGGCCAGGGCGGCATGTTCCGGCACGACGGCCGGTAAGATGTTCCCCGAGTTGCGGAGGAAACGCTCGTTGAAGATGACGCCCTCATCGTCCGGATACAGAGGCAGGTAGCGGATTGACGCTTCCACGAGATCCTGGAAGAAGTGCGTCCCAAAGGACACGTCCGGCGTGTAGTCGCCCTTTCGGCGGGCGATCTCGATCAGCATCGCCGTGTTATTGATGTCCGAGTACGTGACCTTGACGCCCAACTTGATGTCGCCGCGGCTGCCCCATCGGCCCGGCCCCATGAGGATGAACTGCCGTTTCGGCAGGACCTTGTTGAGCTTGCCCACGGCCCGGCCCACGGCGTTGAGTTCCGTCAGGTCGCCGAGGCGGCTGTACTGCTCCGGGTCCACGTACACGATGTGCGTGACGTTCGGGATGGTCCCGTTCGAGACGTAACGGTTCGCACTGAACACAATCTGATCACGCGGCAGATCGCGTGGGATCGGCGACGCCGCGGCGAACTTCGCCGGGTTCTGGGCCCGGCATTGCAGGAGGTACAAGTCCTTGCCATCGGAGGCGAACTCCAAGTCTACCGGCGTGTTCACCTTCTCTTGCAGAAGGGATAGCAGACCGCGGATTTGCCCCAGAAACGGCGTGCGTGTGAGCAAGCCCTCGAACGTCACAACGAAGTCGTCCCGTTCGAAGTCGATCTGCCCCTTCATCGGCGTCCGCAGATGGCCGCCGTCCAGCAGCGACACCAGCATCTCGACGCCCGGCAGGTTCTCCCCGCACTCTTTCAGGAGGTTCTGCACGTTGACCGTCTCAAAACTGTTCGTCTCCAGGCAGATCAAGTCGGCGCTCTGCGGCGAGTAGCGCACGATCTCCTCAACCGTCGTGTTCGCACGCAGGCCGGGCTGCCCCGGCGATGCGAGGACCGGGAAGTCGTCGCCGAGACGGTCCACCGCTCGCGTGCCCAGACCCGGCACGATGCGGACGAGTCCGTCCTCGCGCTTGATGCGCGGCGACCATCGGATTTCGTTATGACTGAAGGCGACGCCGGCGAAGACAGGCAGATAGTAGGTGCCGACGCGCGTCCCGATGACCTCCTGAATCAAGATGCCCATGCCTTCCTGGAAGTCCAGGAGGTTCCGCTCCGCGCGATACTCGATCGGATCGGGGCCGAAGGTCGAGGCATAGATTTCGGCGATCGCGTCCATCAACGCGTTGAGCCGTTCCTGCTTCGTGCCCTGGTTGGCCAGGAACAGGCTCTTGTACTTGCCCGAGAACGCCGCACCGATCCGGTCCTCCAGGAGGCTGCTGCTGCGGACGATCAACGGCCGCGTGCCGAAGTCGTCCAACGCCATGGACAGGCCTTTCACGATATCCGACGAGAAATGCGAGTGCTTGAACATCTGAACGATGTCGGCGTATTCCCGCCGCACCTCGTCGATGTCCTTGAACTTCTGCATGAAGACGTCTTCGAGATGGTTGCAGTGGACGAAATCCTGCAGCCCGTCCGACGTGATGTACCACGTCTTCGGCGTCTTCACGGCTGCCAACGGATCACCGGGTTTCGTTTGCAGGCGGAGGATTTGGCTCGCCAGGAACAGGCCCGCGGCCTTTCCCCCGATGCTGCCGTGGCCCCGCGCTGGAAAGATGGTCCGCTGCATCAGCTCATGAAAGTCCCGGATGTCGACGTAGTTCTTGGCGACGTTGATGAACTCGAGTTGGTCAGACAAGAACCGGCGCACGAGGGACACACGGAGCCCCTTCCGCGTAGACTCCGTGAGCTCGACCTCTCCGTGCGTCGCGTGTTGGTACCGGCTGACCGCGTCCCCGACCTCCGACAGAGACGACAACTGGTTCTCCAGCGTGTTGACAAGGAAGCTGGCCCGGTCCTGCTTGACCCATTTGTGGATGCACGCGACGATCTCTTCGTCGCTCAGGTGCACCGCCGCCACCCGAAACGCCTCTTCCACGAGCGTCTCGTTGTACGCCTCGGTCGTCGGCGTTCCCCTTTTCACCTGAGGCTGGTTGGAATCCAAGTACAGGATCGCGAACTCCGGCTCGTGCCCCGCTCCAAACTGCCCCAACAGCGCGTCCGCCTCCTTGATGCCGTTCCAGCACAGGTAGTTGATCATCTTCCGCGTGACGCGCATCAGCAGCCGCTGGTCCGTCCGTCGCAGCAGGTCCAAAATGACCGACCAGTCCTGCGTCGTCTTCTTCGCCAGCTTGCGCTCGGCCGACCGCCATTGGCTCATGGCGTCGGAGATGCGCCGGTACATGATGCTGTGTCCCAGCCGGTCCGCGATCGTGTTGATGAGCCGCCGCTCTTCCTTGAGAAACGGCCCTTCATCCGCCAGCGGCACCTGCTCCCGATAGGACACGTCGATCATGCAGACCGGCTCACGCTGCACGAGGATCCTCGAACTCATGGTCCACGACGTCTCATCGTATCCCATCGGTGCGAGCACCTGTCCGTCCAGCGTGATCCGCGCTTGGCAGATCTGCGGATATTGCAGGCCGGACGGGATGGCTTCGAGGACCTTGCGCAGCACCGACTCAAGCGGCGCGTCGGAGTCTTTCAGCACCTCCTCCACCGCGTAGAGACAGTTCAGTTCCTTCGCCCGTTCGTGCAGGTCCCAGAGGATGCTTTCCACCGTGTCGCTTGAGTCAGGCATCGCCGCACTCCGTCGAGCGTCCTCGCATCATCCCCGTCGCGGGCCGACGTCTTCCCGCGGTCCCGCGTCAGTCTCCGCCGGCCTGGATGATTCCTCGGCCAGTCCGACCGTCCGCCTTCACCCGCAGCGGCCGCTCCATCCGAACGTGCCGCACGTGATCCGTCTCCGCCTCCGCGGGCAGGCCCGCGAGGGACTCCCAGTTGATCCGATACGGCCCCATATGATGCACCGTAAAGCATTGCACGCGGAAGCTCGTCACGTTGTGGAAGAAGTGCGCCCCCTGGCTGGGGTCCACGTTCATGTCTGGGAGCGTCGCCTCGACGAGCACCTTGGCCCCCGAGATTTGGGGCCACGTCACCGGAATGCCAAGCCACGGATCGCCGCTGCCCCAACGACCGAAGCCGATCAGGACGTACGGCGAGCCAACCTCGACCAACCGGCGGTTGATCGTCTCCAGCTCGGCTGCAATCACAGGTGTATACCGTGCCTCGAACGCCTCCGGCCGCACGTACACGATGTCGCGGATGCCCGTCAGTTCGCCGTTGCCGAGGACGGTATCCGACGCGACCAGGACGTCCGGCCGCGTCATCTCGTCGTCTTCGATATCGACCCGCTCGTCGGACACGAGCATGGGGCGGAGTTGCAGGAAGCCGAACCGTGCTGGCAGGCCGCTTGCGGGATCGAGCGTCATCGCGAACTCGATCTCGACATCGGCGTCCAAAGCCTCCTTGCAGCAGGCGGCGAGCTTCCGAACGATCTTGTTGAGCGGAACGTCTTCCAATTCCAGAATCGGCGCGAACGTGAGGGCGCGGGGGCCCGGATGCCCAATCCCCATGGTCAATCGGTCCGACTGCCTGTCATAGGTCGACGCGATGTGCTTCAGCGTGCCGTCCTGTTCCGCGGCGTCCAAGGATTCGTGGACCAGATACTCGGTCTCGCTGATCGGGTCGTAAGGCGGCGGGGGGCCCATGTTCACGGCCCAAAACCGCGTCTGCGTGCTCTCCATCAGATCGCGCATCGAATTGAAAGGAGGCACGTGCCGCGGATGCGTCGGCGCGTAGGCCCAACTGACGCCCCCATCCACGATCGCCTTGCCCAGCCCCAGGGCAAGATTGACGACGCCGTCTTCCGGCCGAGCCGGCCTACGCGAGTAGAAGTTGTGCGTCCGGATGACGCCGGAGATGATCGGATAGAACCGATCGCCAAACCGTGCCCCGACGACCTCCTGGATGATCGCCGCCATCCTCTCCGTCTCGCTCGACCGGCCGATCGCGCGCATGTACGCCTTGGCGTCCCGGAAGAACGGCGACGCCCAGACGAACTTGATCGCCTCCACGAGCTTCTGAAAACGAGCGTCCACGTCCGGCTGGTTGTTCGGGATCATCTTCGTCGCATACGTACCGGCGAACGGGGGGCGCAGGGCGTCCTCTAACAAGCTGGACGAGCGAATCGCCAGCGGCGTGTGCATCTCCGCGATCAGCGCCCGCAGGTCTCCCACCATCAGCGTCGGCAGCTCGGCCCTTTGAAATGCGTGAGCGATGCGCTCGTCCGGGGCGTCCGAGAGCGCGATCTCGTACAGACTGTTGGCCATCACAAACCGCTCAAACAGGCCCGTCCCGACCACGGTCAAGCGGGGAATGCTGATCTCAACGTCCTCGAAGGTGCCGGTCGGGCACCGCGAGGCCAGGATGTCCTTGATGAAGGCTAGACCCTTGGCCTTCCCGCCGATCTCCCCGCTCCCGATAACTGTGAAGTTCTTGTCCGAACTGAGGAAATTTCGGTCAAACGGCGGATAAAGACTGTTTGGCATCGTCTCGGACATAGCAAATGCGTTTCCGACGGGATGACCCGCACGTCCGGTGCCACCGACTTGGGGGCGCCCCGATCATCCGACCAGACGGCACAATACGACCCTCGCATTGTACCCGCCGAGCCGACTCGCAGTCATAGGTCTCTCCGACGGCAACTCGGCCGACGGCGCGACCCGCCGTCTGACGCCCTCCTCGGCCGCGATCCGCCGTTTAGCCGCGACCCGAAGGGGAGCGCGTGCATGCGCCGTCAGCCGAATGCGCAGCCCTCAGCACGGAGGCCTGGATGTAGCGTCGGCCCTTGCGGCCGACGCCGCAAATCGCGAAGCTGCCCATGCCATGCGTCGGCCACAGGGGGCCGACGCTGCACGCTTTTGCGCGCCGGCGGCGCAGCACGACGCATGGGCGGTCTGCGGCCCGGAGCGGGCAGATTTTCGGGCC
>CAZERK010000263.1:0-5569 GCA_964514515.1 uncultured Planctomycetaceae bacterium | reverse complement strand
GCCGATGCACCAGTCGTAGTCGATGACGGTGATGCCGTCCGGCTCCTGCCACGTCGCCTCGACCGGACAGACCTTCACGCACGGCGGCTTGGCGCACTGATGGCATTGAACCGGCATGTAGTAGCTGTCGTGCTGCGGGACGACGGGCGGATTGTAATGGTGGTCCGACGACTCCAGATCGATGCTGCCCTTCTCCATCTTCAGCACGCGGATGTACTGAATCTCCGGGGCACGCGACAGGTTGTTCTCCTTCATGCAGGCATAGACGCATTTGCGGCAGCCGATGCACCGGCTGATGTTCAAAGCGTAGACGAACTCGACCCCGGTCAGCGGCGGCGGGTCCTGCACGTTCGGCGTTCGGCCGAAGCGCTGCCGCACCTCCCGAGCGATGCGGTCCAGCACCGCGCGCTTCTCGTCAGGTGTCATCTCCTTGTAATGCTTCTGGAGGAACTTCTCGAGCGTCGGCAGATCGTCCGAATCCAGCTGCCTCAACGGGGACAAAGCCGCCGCCAGCGCCCCGACGCCGGCGACCGCCGCGGCGCCGCGGCCCAAGAACCCGCGTCGCGTCAACCCCGGCGAGCCGCTGTCGTCAGATGCAGGTCGGGCTCCGTTGCCGTCCTCGCTCATCCGCGTTCCTCCGTCGAGTTCGATGCTCCCGCTCCAGGCGAGGATCGCGCCGGCACGCCCTGCGGCGGTTCAACGGGCTCTTCCGCCGGTCCGTCCTGTTGATAGACGCGCAACGGGTCGCGGACCTCCGCAGGCTCCGACGGAAAGATTTGGTCGCCCATGCGAAGCGTGTGCGGAGGCGGGGCCGGCGTCATCGGCGGGAACGGAGGCTGATGCGGATCGTGGCATTCCACGCATTTGCGCCGCGGCATCGGCCCCATCGAAGCGTTCCAATACCCGTTGGTTCGACCGTGCGAGCGGTTCAGCCAGTCTCGATAGACCGGCCCGTGGCACTTGGCGCACAGAAGCTGCGGCTGATCGTAGGGAATCTCCTGCCCGTAGTCGTCCACGTAGAAGTCGCGGTGCGTCGGGTGGTGGCAATTGAAGCATCGGGTGTTGATGCCGTGCTTCAGGACGATATGCACGTGTTGGGTCAGCGTTCGCGTCGTCTCCGATGGCGAGCGGAACAGGTCGTGACAGTCGGAGCAACGGTACGTGAAACCGGCGAGCTGAATCCGCGGTTGCAGCGTCGGTTGGCGGACGGTCGCCGGGCTGAAGACCCACGCAGGAACCGCCGTCGGGGGCTCGACTGGGCTGTCGAAGGACCAAGGGCCCGTCAGCAACAGGGCGATCATCGATCCGAAAACGACAGCGATCAGGATTGGACGCATGAGAGCCCAGTCCTTTCACGAATGACTCGCGAGCCGCGGTTTCAGGGCGCGCGGCCGCGCGTCAGGCACAGCCGCGTCAGGAGATGATGCACCAGGAGCGGCCCGGACTCCTTGATCCAGATCAAGCGGGCGCAGTCTAGGCCGGATCGGCTGACCGTCAAGAGGAAACAGACGCTAAGAGTCGACAGGAGGAGCCGACGCCTGCATCGCCCATCGCGCGGTGGGCAGTCTGCACGCCGCAACCGATCCGGCTGTACGTCACGAACGGGCTCGGCGTTCAAGGAACCGCTTCGGGCTGCCTCGATCCGTTTCGTAACCTCAAGGAGCCCCGGACTTCCGTCCGGGCGGCGCGACAAACGGGTGGTTCTGAAACAGCATCTCAGCCGCAACCTGCAGGGAGCGCGTGCTCCGTTGGCGCATCCCAAACTTGAAAGGACAGGGTTGGCGATGCACAGGGCGCTACGAAGCATCCTCTGCATCATCGTTCTCTGCATCGTCGTCCTGTTCCTCGAGCTCGTCGGTGTCGGCCGGGACGACGGCGGTGACTCCTTTCTCAGCTTGGTCTTCGTCCCAGACGCGCAGCTCCGTGATCTCCCACATCAGATCCGTCGGGTCGGATGAGTAGCAGAACCAAACCGGGAACGTTCGGGTGGAGCCGGGCAGAAGGGGACCCCGCCAATCGTCTTCGATCAGCAGCGGCGTTGCGGCATAGGCGTTCTGCTCCGTGACGACGACACCATCCGAATCGAGCCCGATCAGGCGAAGGCCGAGCACCGAGACGACCTTGTCGCCGTCGTTGCGAATCCTCACGGTCGCCTGAGGGCTCCGCCGCCGATTGCCTTCCGACCGGCTACGCAATTGGACGGCCACGTCCAGGTGATCGCGGTACGACGGGTCGCGCCCGTCGTCGATGGCGTCCGCCAGGACAGGCGGCAGGGCGGCTCGATATTCCGGCAGGGACTTGGCTGCTTGGGCGACCAAATCGACAAGGCTGTCGGACTTCCGGTCGACCACGTGCAGACCATAGACCGCGATCATGGAGGCGCTCAGGATGACCACGATGAGGAAGGAACTCAGGCAGATCGCTGCGACGGATACGAAGGACAATCTCTTGCGAACGACGGTCGGGCTGTCTTCATGATGAAACATGTCGAGTCTCCTACAGGTCCGCGCCGGATCCTTCTCGAAACGGCCTCAGCACTCGAAAGCGTATTGCCTCGTTCGTTGGTCTTATTCTGCAGAAATCCGCCGCCGAGCCGCCTCCGGCAAGAAGGCGCCGGCTTCGTGTCGAGGGACTGTCGCTGCCGAAAACGGCATCCCGCAAGGCGCCCGTCCCCTTTTGCCCAGCACATCGCGCAGCCGAAGGTCGAACCGCCGCGCCCCCGGCGGGAACGGCCCCCCGTGGGATCGAGGCCGAGGATGGTAACGGCGTTCCTCCGCGGCGAGATCCCTCGCAAAGACCTCGACCGGGTGGAGGGGATTTCAAGACGCCGCCGCTGGCTGTCCGATAAGAAAGCGAACGCTTGCGCGGTCGGGCGCAATTCCTGCGCCTCGCCGGCCGTGATGATGCCCTGACATGGCTGATATTCTCGATCAAAGCGAAGTCGACGCCCTGCTGAACGCCGTGTCCGCCGGTCTCCCCGATACGGTGGAACAGCCGGTCGGCAAGATATCGGGCGGCACGCCGATCCCGAAGGACGTCGCCGTCTACGACTTCAAACGCCCCGAGCGCGTCAGCAAAGACCAGATGCGAGCCCTGCAGTCGATTCACGAGGGGTTCGCGCGAAACTTCGGCGCCGCCCTCTCCACGTTCCTACGCACGATCGTGGAGACGCGTGTCGCGACCATCGAGCAACTCACGTATAGCGAGTTCATCCATTCGCTGCCCAGCCCGACCTGTTTCAACCTGCTGACTGCCAAACCGCTTGTTGGGCAGTTGTGCCTGGAACTCAGCCCGCTGATCGTCTACCCGATCGTCGATCGACTGCTGGGCGGCACGAATACCGAAATCTTCATCCCGCAGCGGCCGTTGACCTCGATCGAGATGCGGCTCGTCAATCGCATCATCGAGCGCGGGCTCACGAACCTGGCGGAGGCGTGGTCGGACGCTGTCGAGGTCGAGTTCGAGGTCTCCGGGACGGAGAGCAACCCGCACCTGGTCCAGATTGTGGCCCCGAACGAAGTCGTCGTCGTCATCGGGTTCGAGATCAAGATCGGTGCCCGCGCGGGAACGATGAGCATCTGCATCCCCTTTAACGTGATCGAGCCGGTCATCGGCAAGCTGGCGACGCAGACGTGGCTGGCGTACTCCCGCGGGACCGCCTCAAAGGACGAGGCTCGCTTCGTGACGGAGCACATCCGTCGCAGCCCGCTGGAGGTCCGGGCCTACCTCGGCGAAGCGAAGATGACGCTGGGAGACCTAATGGCCTTGGGCCGCGGCGACGTGATCCAACTCGACAAGCTGTCGGGCGAGGACTTCATCCTGCGGATCAAGAACCAGAACAAGTACGCCGGGCGCCTCGGCCAGATGCGCGGCTTCCGTGCGTTGCAGATCACGCGAAACGCGGAGCCGGACGAGCCGCTTTGATCCACGTGCGGACTCGGTTCTTCACGCCGGGCGCGTCGCCGCCTGATGACCGCAAAGGCTCGCTGAGCCGACGCTGCTCGCGCGTTTCACGGTTGCCTGCATTCGCAGCGACCGACGACAGCGCCGGCTGTCTTGCTCCGCCTCGGCCGATCTGCCGCGGCGGATCAACCACCAGTCATGCCGGCCGGCGCGAGCGGAGCGCATAGAACCCATCCCAGAACCACATTTCGATCAGAGCCGCGCGTCAGCAAGCGGTCTTCTCGCCACGAAACGCTCCACCGCTCCCTCACGGTCGCGGCTCTGATCGGTCATGGGATAGGTCCTAGTATCCGGAACCCTGAGCCCCCCCCCTACATCCGATACAGATTTCCTGGATTAAGCGACCACTCGTTCATCGGCCCTCGCGGGTCTGGACGCCGGGCTCGGCGAGGTGGCGGCGCCAGGTCCTCGTTTCCGATGGTTGTTTGGCGTGAGAAACCCTTGACTTCGAGGACAACTCAGATTAGGATTTGCAGTTAGGACGGGTACTATATATTGAGGCTTTTAATAGCGCGCGTCGAGCGCGGTGTTTGAGAGGAGAGAATGGCATGGTCGCGAAGGTCTTCTTAGTCACGGCCAGTGTGCTGGGGCTTCTGACCGGCGGCGCGATGGGGGACGTGATCACGCAGACGCTGCCGTACGGCGGAACGCCGGACTACAGCCAGACGCTGACGTTCAACCAGTTCGACGATCTGGGCGGGACGCTGACGTTGGAGTCCATCTTCGTTTCGGCGTTGCTCAACGTCCAGGGCGGAGCGCTGCGTTGCGACAACGATGCGCAGACGCCGGCCAGCGGTGCGATTGAGTTCGGTGCGCAAGCCGTGGTGGGCTCGTCCGTACCGTTGATCGACGCGTTGTTCCAGCAGATTTTCCAGCCGGGTGACATCAAGGCAACTGGCGGGACGCTTCTGAATCTGTCTCCGGACGATGGCGACGCGGAAGTCGGCGGCACAGCCTACTTCAGCTACCAAGGCCAAGACTACGGTTTCTACGTCGGTGGATCGCCGACCGACGGGGACTCGGGTTGGGTGAATCCAGTCGTCTTCGGGCAGTACATCGGCCTGGGCACCTTCACGATCACGATGGACGGCACCCAGGTGGCGGACTATGGTTCGCTGGGCGGCGTGCAGGCGCAGATCGATCCGCTGACGACTGGCGGCGAGGTGACGGTGGTTTACACCTACAGTCCTGAACCGGCCACGCTGGGTCTGCTTGCCCTGGCCGGCCTCGTGGCGTGTCGACGCCGGCTGGCATAACGGGGCCGCCTCAGCAGGCCCGACGAGGTTCTGCCCTTCGGTTTCTTATGAAGTGCATTTGAAGGGGCTGCGACTCGATAACGTCGCGGCCTCTTTCTTTTTGCGCATACGCCCTTCAACGCAACCCTTGTCTGACGGTCCGGCCGTCCGTGCTTGCGTTCAGAGAAGCGTCCCATCAGAGTTGGACGGGCTATCCCTCGGGCTCGCGTTCCCCTGATGGTCATCCCCCTACCGAAGCGGGACCAACGTGTTCGGGCCGGTGAAGACCGATTGGAACGTCGCGAAGTCGGCGAGGTCAACATCGCCGTCCATGTCTGAGTCCGCCGGCTGATACACACTCAGCGTGGCTG
>CAZERK010000262.1:0-5569 GCA_964514515.1 uncultured Planctomycetaceae bacterium | reverse complement strand
GAGGGAATTGGCGCCGAAGGTGCCGGGGAGCGTAGCCGCGGGCAAGCGAAGCGCAGCCCGTGGATCGGGAGCGGCCCCACGATTCGTCCCGTCCCGAAGGGACGGAGGAACGCGCGGGACGCGACGAACTCAGGGGAACGGATTCCCGAAGGCTTGGGTGCGAGAATCCCGGCGCGCCGGGACTCGCACCAGCGAAGAACTCGTAGCAGCCGGTCGGGGCTCTGTTCCAGACCACTGATCAGAGCCGCGCGTGAGCAAGCGGTCACGCTACTGGGCGGACAGGCGCATCTCCAGTCGGACCCATCAGAGCAACCCGTTTGGACGTTTGCCGTTTGTGTCGTATCCTGCTGTCGCTCGGATGGGCAAGGGCTTGGGGACAGGTTCTGCTTTGTTGAAAGCCCCGCGGGCTTGGAAGCAGAGCCACGTACGAGTTCACAGTAGGCTGAGTCCTTCGTGTTCCACGTTGGCCGTCCCGGCGCGCCGGGAACGCTGCGGGTTCTCAACAGAGCAGACAAGCTTCAGGGGCAGGCACAGGACGCCATGGCTACGCGGATCGCAATCGTAGGGGCGGCGGGCAGGACGGGGCGGCGGATCGTCGCGTTGGCGGCGGAGGACGCCGGGTTCCAGGTGGCGGCGGCATTGGAGGCCGCGGGGCATTCGGCGATTGGGCAGAGCGCCGGCGCGCTCGCAGGTGTCGCGGCGCTGACACTCCCCATCGCCGATCAACTGTCCGTGCCGTTTGACGCGCTCATCGACTTCTCGCTGCCTGAGGGCACGCTTCACTGGTTGGACGTCTGCCTCCGGCAGCAACGCCCGATGGTGATCGGCACGACCGGCCACGACGCAGCAGCCCTGCGGCGGATTTACGCGGCAAGCCGGCAGGTGCCCGTGCTGATGGCGCCGAACATGAGCGTCGGCGTGAACGTCCTGCTGCGGCTCGTCCGGCAGCTTGGGGCGACGCTGGACCCGGCGTACGACGTGGAGATCGTCGAAGCCCATCATCGCTTCAAGGTGGACGCGCCGAGCGGCACGGCGCTGGCGTTGTGCGCGGCCGTCCAGGAGGGCCGGCGGTCGGCGGGGCGGGCGGAGCCGCAGGTCGTCCACGGTCGTTGCGGTCCCACGGGCCAGCGGCCGGCGGGGCAGATCGGCATGCACAGCCTGCGGATCGGCGATACGGTTGGCGAGCACAGCGTGCAGTTCGGGACGTTGGGCGAGACGATCAGCCTGTCGCACGTCGCGCACTCGCGCGACGCGTTCGCGGCAGGCGCCCTGCGCGCGGCGCGATGGATCGTCAGCAAGCCCCCAGGCCTCTACAACATGCAGGATGTGCTGTTCGGCGGATCGGGCGGCGACGCACCGGGGCCTGCTAGCCTGCCCGGTTGACAGCGGACTGCGGCTTGGGAACCGTCCGCAGCACCTCTTCGACGAAGGCGTCGAGCGAGCCGATCGTCGAGCGTTCAAGCTCCCTTTGAAGGAAGTCCGCCCGCAGCTTGTTGAAGCGTTGCTGGCGGAGGCTCTCGGCGATTTGCGGTTGGGCGTCCTGGAACGACTGCGTCGTGCCGCCCTCGAGCCGGGCCAGGCGGATGATGAAGAAGCCGTCCGGCGTTTCGAGGACGTCGCTGGTTTGGCCTTCGCTCATCTCGAAGAGCCTCGCGGAGGGCAACTCCCAACGGCCGTTCAGCGGGGCGCCGATGAACCCCCAATCGCCGCCCTTGTCGGCGTTGACGCCGCGCGAGAACTGCTTGGCGACGTCCTCGAAGGGGCGGCCGTCGGCAAGGGCCTGCCGGGCTTCCTCCACCGTTTGCTTCGCCTTCTGCCGTGCCTGCTCGATGTTCGACGAACCGCCGCGCGGCATGGATGGATCGAGGAACGCGGCGATGGGCACGTCGATCAACAGCATCTGCCGTCGGACGGGCGTCGAGAACTCGTCCAGGTGGGCGGCGTAGTAGTTCGCGAGTTCCTGACGCCTGGGCGAGGGCACCAACGGCGTCAGCCGATCACGCAGATAGCTGTCGATGACAATCGCCCGGCGAAGGCGCTCTCGCACCTGGTCCCGCGTTCGGCCGTGTTTGGCGAGGTGCTTTTCGTAGATCGTCTCGCGGGCCTGGAACTCGCGATTGATGCGATCCTTCTCCATCTTGTCGACGGCCTTGTCGAGCTGCTTCTCCATGTCCTCGGTGATCATCTCCTTGGCTCGGCGCCAAATGAGGTGCTGGGCGACGGCCTCGATGATCTGCTGCCGGACCATGTCGGTGACGCGGAGGAAGTACGTCTGCGGCGTAAGCTCCTCGGCCATCTTGTCGAGCCGCGCGCTGATCGGTTCGAGCACGTCCAGCACGCTGATCGTGCCGTCGTTCACGAGCAGCACGTCCGACCGGATCGCAGAGGGCGGCGGCGGAGCAGTCGCATCGGGGCCGGGCGGGGCCGTCGGAACAGACGCCGTTCGAACGGGATCGCTGCCGCCTGCGTCGCTTCGCGAGGTGTTGTTCGTTTGCCTCGAGCGGGTGGGTGAGGGCTGGTCGGCAATGCGAGGGCCGTCCCTGGTCTCGTGCGGCGACGGCCGATCGGTGCTGCCATCGCGGACGGCCGTGCCGCCAGGCGGCGGCCGCTCATGATGGGCCGCCGCGTACGATCCGTCGTCGCTCTGCTGACGGGACTCCCACCATTGCTGCATGGTGATACGGTTGCCGGCAACGTCCTGGCAGGCGAGGCCGACGAAAAGGCAGCCAACGGCGAGGACCGCGCAAGCCAAGCCCGGCGTACGATTACGAGATGCCCTGGCACGCATTGCGAGAGTAGTACCCATGCGGTTCACGGCTGAATTCTACCGAGCGTTGCTCTGCGCTGCCAAGCGAAGCAGTCTCCATGAAGCTCCGATGCGCCCTGACGTAGATCGTGAGCCCGCCAACCTTGCCCTGCCGTGGACTCCCGCACAGAATGGATGCAGAGCCGGGTATGTTCTGCCGTCGGCCGTGCGCATTTGGAGACTGTTGCAAGCCGCAGAGAAGCTTGGCATGCACGAGAAGCCGTTGACGTTGGTCGCTGTCCGGCAGGGGTTTCTGGAACGACTGGACCCCCGCGTCAAGATCCTCTGCGCGGTTGCCTGGGCCGTCTGCGTGGTGACGCTCCCGCCGGACAAGCCGGTCTTCCCAGGCGTCTTCGCGGCCATCCTGCTGCTGCTTCTGCTCGGCCACGTCCGCCTGATCGGCAAGTTCGCGAGGCGGTTCGGCAGCGCGATCCCGTTCATCTTGCTGCTGACCGTGCTGCTGCCGTTCTTCAAGGAAGGCGAGGCGGTCTGGAGCCTGGGGCCTCTCGAGGCGACGCGCGAGGGCCTCCAGGAGGCGCAACGGGTTGCTACGGCTGCGATTCTGTGCGTCGCCGCTGTCTCCATCGTCTGGGCAAGCACGACCGAGGCCGGCCTGCTGTTCGGACTGCGAGGCGTCGGACTGCCCGCGATCTTCGTGGGCGTCATCGCCTTCATGCTGCGCTATCTGCACGTGCTGCGACCGGAGCTGCACCGACTGACCGACGCTCGGGCCGAGCGGACCATCGGCGTCAGCGGGCCCGGCCGGCTGCGGGCCGTCTCGAACGTCGTCGGCACGCTCTTCCTCCGGGCACACGATCGCGCGGAACGCGTCTCGGATGCGATGGCCGCCCGATGCTTCACGGGCGAATGGCGGACCTGGAGCACGCAGCACGTGCACGCGCCGGAAATCGTCGTTGCCGTGGTCTTTGCCGCTGCCGTCGTAGGGCTGCGCGTCGCGGCGGGGTGGCGAGGATGACACGTTCGAGCGACGACAGTCGAGCGGCGACGACGGCTCTCCTTCTGGAGAGCGTCTCTTTCCGCTATCCCGACGGCGTCGAGGCGCTGCGACAGGTCAGTCTCCGCATCGCCGAGGGCGAGAAGGTTGCCTTGGTCGGCCCCAACGGCTCCGGCAAGAGCACGCTTCTGCGCCAGATCAACGGCCTGCTCGTCCCGACGCAGGGGACGGTCTCCGTCGCAGGCATGGCCGTCCGGTCGGAGAACCTCGTCTCCGTGCGCAGACTGGTCGGCTACGTCTTCCAGGACCCCGACGACCAACTGTTCTGTCCGACCGTGCTCGAGGACGTGGCCTTCGGCCCGCAGCACCTGGGGCTGTCGACCGAGCATATCCTGCGATGCGTCGGCGACGCGTTGTCGGCCGTGGGCCTGACGGGATACGAACGCCGCGTGCCGCACAAGCTGTCGGCCGGCGAGAAGGCGCTCGTGGCGCTCGCCACGGTCCTGAGCTATTCGCCGAAGCTGCTCATCATGGACGAGCCGAGCGCCGCGCTCGATCCACGAAACCGCCGTCTGCTGCTGGGCGTGCTGGCCCGGCTTGCCGGGACGCAGCTCGTCGCGACGCACGATCTGGACTTCGCCTGGGAGCTGTGCGAGCGGACCGTTCTGCTCTGCGAGGGCGCGATCATCGCCGACGGCCCGACGCGCGAGATTCTGTCAGACCGACCGCTGCTGGAACAGCACGGGCTGGAGCTCCCGTTGCGGCTGCAAGGCGCGAACGGCGAGGCGTAGCAGCGCATCACAAAAGGGGACTGGCCCTGAGCCGAGGGGGGATGCGTTGCCGAGAATGGCACACCACGAGGCGCCTGTCCCTTCTTGTCCGAATGACTCTGCGGCGGGTCAGTCCTTCGTCCCGATGTCGTCCGTGAAGGCGGACATGACCAGGAAGTTCTCTTCCGACTCGTGATGCCGGACGTATTCCAGCAGGCTTTGAATTCGCTTGCAGCAGTCGCGGATGATCAGGCCGTCCTCCGGCCGCACCTCCATCAACGTGCGGTAGATGCCGTCCAGCAACTGCGTCATCTCCTCGTGCTCGTGGGCGAGCCGATCGACAGCCCTGGACAGCGCGGGCCTGCGGTGGACGACCGGCACCATGTAGCCGTCCTGGGCCTCCAGCGCCATATGCTTGATCATGTGCGCGCGGAAATGCTCGAAGGCGTCGCGTGCCTCGGCGATCCAGCGGTGCTGATTGGCTTGCGGTGCGATGGCCACCCGTTCCAGCAGCCGATCCGAAAGCTCCTTGACCTTCTCGTGCTCATCCAACAGCCATCGAGCGAGCTCTTGCGGGTTCATCGCTGGACCTCCACCCCCACCCGGCCCCGACCCATAGGCTTCGGGGACACATCGACCAACGTTTCCAGGCAACATGGCGCCGGTGATTTGAATCCGGCGCCGAAGACGCTCGTGGCACGCAACCCAGCCTATTCTAGCAGCCGGGACGACTCCGGCCCATCATCCAATCTTGGGAAGTTGGTGCGTACAAGGCCCGTCGCCTGGCCTTCCGGGCTGACCTTCGGGGCGTCTCAAGCTCCGGTCACGGCTCCCGTTCGCTCCGGTCAGAGAGTTGCGGACTCCCGCGCGGAGGGGGCGACGGTCATGTCTGCGTCGTCCGCGCCACTCGGCCGTCGGCGTCGGCGAACTCGGGCCGTCAGGACGATTGAGTTGTGCGAGGCCGTGGGGTTCGGGGAGCCTTGACGGGCTTGGATCGCGAGGCGTTTGCGATAGGCTTGGGCGTCTCGACTTCGGCGG
>CAZERK010000261.1:0-5579 GCA_964514515.1 uncultured Planctomycetaceae bacterium | reverse complement strand
TTCGGGTATGAATGGTGGTGGGACCCGTGGACCGGAGAGTTGACGCCGGAGGGCGATAAGCAGGTCTGGCTGATCGAGATGGGCGTCAAGCCGGAGGAAGGCTTCCTGCAGGAGGGTTCCGCGGACAAGCCGCGAATCTACTGGCTGTCCATCGCGGTGGAGACCTCCGAGGGACAGTTCGGATGGAAGACCCGCCAATGGCCCGAGCACTTCATGGACGACGCGGTTTGCGGCGGTTCCACGGCGCAGAACGCCTGGGACGAGCTGAGGTATCCGACGGGGCATCCATTCGCGGATATCAAGGAGAACTCCGTCGATCTAGCCTTCTGCCTGCGGTTCACGCTGGAGAATCCGCCGGTCGCCACGTCGCAGCCTGTGGCGATGACCCAGTGCCCGCCGACGGAGACGACGTGTCCGGCTTTGTTGACGACGTGTCCTGTTTCGGAAACGTGCTGCCCGACGACCGCGACAAAGTGTCCCGCCTACGACACCCGTTGCCCGACGGTGGAGACCAAGTGTCCCGTCTCGTCGACGAAGTGCCCGCCAACGGCGACGCAGTGCCAGGCGGTCGAGACTCAGTGCTCCGCCGTCGACACCAAGTGCCCGGCAACCGACACGAAATGTCCGGCCGTATCGACGAAGTGCCCGCCCTACGACACGCGCTGCCCGCCGACGGACACGTACTGCGTGTCCGACCCCACCCGCTGCCCGCCGATCAGCACGGAATGCCCGGACGTTCCGACGGAATGCCCCGAGGATCTCACGTACTGCCCGGAGGTCGACACGATGTGTCCGGACAACGATCCGACGGTATGCGAGTTTACCGTCTGTCCGGAGATGCCGACGCTGTGCCCGCTGGATCCAACCGTGTGCCCCCCGACGGAAACGGTCTGCATGATGGAGCCGACCGTTTGCCCGGAAGAACCAACGGCGTGTCCGGAAGTACCGACGGCGTGCCCGGAGCAGAGCACGCAATGCCCGAGCTTTCCGACGTACTGTCCGCCGCAGGAGACGGTCTGTCCGGAGGTGGAGACGACCTGTCCGCCGTGCGCGTGCGAGATCACGATCACGGATTGCCCGGCGGCGTGGCTGCCGGAGGGGCGTGCGTACGGCACGGCCGTCGGCACGGCCGGCAACTCCGTCACGTTCACGGCGACGGTCACGAAAGACGCTCCACGCGTGGTGCGCTTCTTCCTGCAATACGTCTCTTCCGAGCCCGGCGTGTGCATCAACTACGGCGGTGAGAGCACGACGACGCCGGACCTGAAGTTCATCCAGACAGCGACGGTGAATCCCCCGGCGATCTTCAATGCTCCCAGCGCGGACGGCATGACGATCACGACGAAGAACCCAGTGACCTCCGTCACGGTCACGGTGACGTGTTATGACTGGGGCGCCTGGGGGCAAATTCGGGCCTGCTGCATGAAGGACGGCGCCTGCGAAAGCTACACCGACTGGAAGAAGATCCCGCGCGATGACATCCCGGCAGGCGGCAACCATATCGGGGATGCGTGGCGTCCGCCCCTCGCGGCGAACCCTGCCCTCTGGGACGCAGACGATTACCCCGCCAACATGGAACGCAACGGCGACGGGTTCAGCTTCTACGAGGAATACCGCGGCACGATGAATGGAACCAGCGCCGCGTATGTCAGGCATTATCGGCACGATCCGACGTGGAAGGACTTGTTCCTGTACGATGAGCATTGGCTGCACCTGAGGGGCCATGCCGGTCACAAGTACATCTTCCTCACGGGGATGTGGATCTCGTACTTGAACGGCGACCCGGCGGCCCTGATGAACGGGCCCGGCTACCGCGCCGGAAACCATCGCCACGTCACGTGGAAGGCTGAGTCGCATCACATTGCGAACCAATACGCTCTGCACGTCCGGCGAGCGGCCCTCGGCGGCAGGGGGTCCTGGGGGATCGCAAAAGGTGATCCGACGGACGCGGCGCCCATCGGTCCCCCGGCGACTGCGTACCAAATCTGGGTTGATGATGCCCAGGTGAGGACCGACATACGCGAAGCCATCACGGATCAGGGCGGCAATCCCAATCCCGGCGGAGCGGAACGGGCCGCCTATCTGGACGTGAGCGAGCGAGAAGTCACCACCACGATGACGCACGAGATGTCGCACGGGACCGACGTGGAACACCATCAGAGGCTGGGCCGTGACGGCAAGTATGGTCGGGAGTACTGGGGCGACATCGAATGCGTGATCCGCTATGACTACGACTTGGTGGATCGCCGGAATGCTACGCACCCGAACATGTTCGGCATCAGGACGCGGGCCACATCCGGGCCCGGCACCCTGCCGCCTCGATTCGTGTTCTCCAACTACACCGATAAGGACGTCAGCGATCTGACGCCTGTGCTCAACAAGTTCTGCACGGCGGACAGCAACTGCCGTGGTCAGATTGACGTCAAGGACGACTGATCCCTCGGACGCACGACCTGAACGGGAGCATGATGATGGCTACCTATACGAACAGAATCCTATTCTTCGGTGTTGTCTGCCTTCTCGTGCAAGGGGCGCGGTCGTTTGCTCAGGAGGTCGGCCGGACGCCTGCCGAGGCATCCGCCATTGAGATGCGCGTCTCGGCATTGGACGCCGGGCTGCGGCCCTTGCCCGACAGCCGATTCGTCAAGGGCGAAAGCATCGTCGTCGAGTTGATGCTGCTCAACTGCGCGGAAGCGGATCGACGCGAACAGACCGAACGCGATGCGGTCAAGCGGATGCGCCGGGCCGAGCGCGGCGAGCCAGAGGAGCCGCAGACGCCCGCGCCGCCCACGCCGGCCACGCCGGTTGCCCTCAGCGTCGGCGGCGAGGCATGGTGCTCGCACGTGCAGTTCAGCCTGCGAACGCCCGACGGACAAGAAGTCCTGATGGACAAGGGCCGGCCCCTCGTGCCGACGTGGAAGCCGGAGTTCTTGCAGCGGGGACCCGCCGTCCAGAGCCTCGTCCTGGAGACGACCGAGTGCTGGATGCTCGACAGCAGCCTCCTGGCCGCCGGGCGCTATCGGCTTGCGGTCCAGTTGCGTCTGCCCGCGCAGAAGTCGGACCCTGCCGCCTTGCTCTCAGCCGAAGGCGCGTCGGAGTTCACGGTGATCGATCGAAGCAGCGCCCGGCCTGAGGAGTTGGCTCGCGTCAGCCTGCGAGAGGCCCAAGCCGAAGATCGAGCCGGCAAGCCGGACGCGGTGCTCGCCGCCGCTCAGGCCGCCCTTCAGTTCGGCCCGGACGATCCCTACGATTTGGCGACGCTTCATGAGCTCATCGGCAAGGCCTGCGAGGCCAAGGGCGCTCTGGAGGCCGCGATCGCGTCCTACGAGCAGGCCAAACAGATCGCAGAAACCAAGATGCCGGGCCGTACGCACCTGCCGGCGATCATGGAGGCGCGGATCGAGGAGCTTCGCGAGCGGACCAACAAGAAGTAGAGGGCCTCGCCCTGTACGCGACCGGGACACCGGCGGCGAGGCGCCGAATCGACGTGCTACGACGACAAGCCCACGAATCTCGACTGCAGGTTCGTGGGCTTGATCGTCTTGTCGTCCGACGCCTGTCCGCTGCGCCGCACGGGTCTCGCCTCCAGGTTCTTGGGCTTGCTTGCAGGCTGGCTGTGGCGTTCAATCCAGGTTCGCCCGGCACGTGACGGCGGCATATCACGGTTGCGTGAGGCCAGGCGCCGGGTAGCGGCCGAGTTCCTGCTCGGCCGGAGCACGAGGAGAACGGCCGCTGCGCCATGACGAATCGGCTGCAGCAGGTGCAGGCAGCCGTGCACAGCCGAGGGACGGCGGGTTGCACCGGTTCAAGTTGGCAATCCCCGATTCGCCGCACACGGAGAGCCGCCGGCCTTGGCCGTCGGGTGGCTGCAAGGAGCAAATCACCGTGCGCGATCTTGCGGCGCGGACAGCAGCGGCCGAGCTCCCGCTCGACCGTCGCGGAGCACCGCAGCAGGCGCGTTCCACGGCCGACCAGGAGGTCGGCCGCTATCTGCACGCCCCCGAACGGCGCACGGTGGTTGGGCGACGCCTCGTCTTGAGAAGGCAGTTGCTTGGCGTACTCGAACACGGCGTGCGCAACAACGGGAGTCAGTAGCGCCATGCGAGCTTGGGCGGAAACGATCGGAGCCTGTTGTCTCGCGGCGCTGTTGGTCGTCGTGCTGGCCGTCGCGGACTTGCAGACCGTCGACGATGCCGAGTACTCACCGCTGTACCAGAACACGCTGAAGAACAGCTACGCCCGTTTCAAGCAGACCGACGAACGCGTGCCGGCAAGGGCGCCCAGCGACGCAGCCGCCGACTGGATCGATGAACTGGGCAGCCCAGCGTCCTCGCAAACGCCTCCGACAGGCAAACCGAGTCGGCAAGCCCGGACGGCAACCGGCACGAACGCACGCGGGCGATCGGCGTCCGGGCAGGGCGATCGCAGCTCAGCCGAGGCAACCGCTTCGCAGCGGAATCGCGCCGCGATGCAGGATCGCGCGTTGCCACGGCCGCGCGCTCACGGGACGCCCGGCGTCCACCTGGCGCGGGGCAACGAACTCGCCGCCCAACGCCAGTATGACCAAGCCCTCGATGAGTTTCGCAAGGAGATCGAGGCGGACCCCCAATCCGCCCTGGCTCAACATCGGATCGCCGACATGCTGCGCCGGTTGGGCAGGCCCGAGGAGGCCGTCGCCGCCTATCGGGACGTCCTGAAGATCCAGCCGGCCTACCACTGCGTGCACATCCATATGGGCGACATCTACACGTCGCTCGGAAAGACCAAGGAAGCCGAGGCGGCTTACACGATCGGCGAAGCCGCCTATCGCAAGCAGATTGAGGCGGGCGGCGCGGAGGCGTCGTCGGCACGGTACCACCTCGCGACGTTCTACCTGAACCACGGCAAAGATCCTGCTCAGGCCGTCGCCTGGATGGAACAGATGGTCACGGACTTCCCGCAAAACGCAGCGTACCTGCGGCTGATGGCTCGCTGTTACGAGGCCGCGGGCCGAAGCGAAGACGCGCAATCCGCCGAGAACAGAGCCGCGGCAATCGACGCTCAGAAGGCGGACGTGCCGACTTCGGCTGCCGCGCCGGCCGACGACGAGGATGCGGCGCTCTAGAAGCTGTTTCGTCGCGCCCATGAGCCCTGGACTTCAGTCCGGGCGGCGCCGCGAACGGGCGATTCTGCGACAGCTTCTTCAACGCCCTTCTCGTCACGCGCGGTTGCATGCGGCTTTGCAATGGACAACGGCTGCGGACAACCGTGAACCGCGGGACCAATGTGCGACCCGCAAGTCCCTCTGATGGGGAGCAGACTTGGTCTTCTGGAGCGTCGTCAGTTCAGTCGTCGGTCTGAGCTTCGCGGCGGAGGCCGCCGGGCTGTTCACGCACGAGCTGAACGCGGCGTTGGCCGGGCTGTTCCTGCTGATCGCGGCGACGCTGGACCCATCGCTGCGCGGAACGACGCTGCCCGGGTGCACGCGTTGGCTCCTGGGCGGCGCGGTCGCGGCCGTGACGGGCCTCCTCCTGACGCCCGCTGACCTGTCCATCCGATGCTTCGCGCTGTCGCTCTGGTTCTGGGGACTGAGCGACATC
>CAZERK010000260.1:1650-5586 GCA_964514515.1 uncultured Planctomycetaceae bacterium | reverse complement strand
GCTCATCCCCCCGCCGCAGTTGTGTTGCCCAGTCTGGGGCTTCTTTGCCGATTGCGGTGGGCCGTCATGCGCAACCGCGTGCGGCAGCTCGTCAACGAATCGCCGATGAAGCTGCTCTTGGTGATCCTCTTCATCTGCCTGATCTGGGCGGCGCTCTACAAGCTCTTCGACGGGGCTTTCATCATCATGCGGCGGTTTGACCAGGAGGCGACGCTCGCGACGCCCTACGTCTTCCACATCTTCTTTGCCGCGATGACGGTTCTGCTCGCATTCTCCACGGCCGTGCTGACGTACGGCGCGACGTTCAGCGGCCGCGAGCCGTCCTTTTTGCTTCCCACGCCATGCCTGCCGCGGCACATCGTTATGGTCATGTACCTGGAGGCCTTGTTCTTTGCGAGCTGGTCGCTCGTTCTGCTCGGCATCCCGCTCATGATCGCTTTCGGTCAGGCCCAGGGCCTCAGTTGGCAGTCGTACGTCGTCTTCTTCCTGGCGTTTCTCGGTTTCCTTCCGATACCGGGCTCGTTGGGCCTATTCGCCGCCTTGATCGTGGCGCTCTGGTTGCCCCGGCAGGCGCGGAAGATTCTTCTTTACTCCGCTCTCGCCGCGGTGATTGCCGCTGTCATCTGGTGGGGGCGGCTTTGGACCGTCTCGTCGAACACGGCCTCCGAATGGCTCGACGGCGTCTTGGGCGAACTGCAGTATCTCAAGGGGGCGCTGCTGCCATCGACGTGGGTCACCGAGGCCATCCGGAACTCCGTGGCAGGTCGTGCCGACGTCGCCTTCTTCTACGTCGCCGTTACGGTCTCGACGGGGCTTTTCTTCAGTTGGGTGGCCGTCACGCTGACCGGGGCGGCATTCCTTCGAGCCTTTAGCCGCGCACAGCAGGTCGGATCGCGCCGCCGGCGTGCGAGCGGCTCGGTCTCACGATGGTTGGTGCGACTGGTCTTCCTGCCTGTTCCGGGCAAGATGCGGCTGCTGGTGCTGAAGGACCTTCGGACCTTCCTGCGAGATCCCGTGCAATGGTCCCAACTCCTCATCCTGCTCGGCCTGCTCGGGCTGTATCTGACGTACTTGCCGCGTGCGAGGCCCGAGGGATTCGATTTGCCGTGGCAGGCCTTGATTTGCTTCCTGACCTACGGGGCTGTGACCCTGATTCTGTCGACGTTCACGAGCCGCTTCGTCTTTCCGCTGATGTCGCTCGAAGGGCGCCAGATGTGGCTCGTCGGCCTCTGGCCGCTGTCGTGCGAGCGGGTCATCTGGTCGAAATGGCTTTACGCCGTAACGGTCACGGGGGCCGCCGCTCTCGTCGTGACCTGTCTGTCGATTCGGGCGCTCGATCTGCCCGTCGCTTTGGCGACCATCCAGGTCTGTGCGACGCTTTCGACCTGTGCCGGCCTGTGCGGCTTGGCGGTGGGCCTGGGCGCCCGGATGCCGAACTATCGGGAACGGAACGCCAGCCGGATCGCCTCGGGCCTCGGCGGGACGATCAACTTGATCGCCTCGGTCGGGTTGGTGACGGTCAGCGTGTTCTTGTTCGGCGTGATATGTTACGGCATGGCCGGGGCCGGGAGCCTCGGGTACGTTGGCTGGAGAGAACTGCTCTGCTTCGTGCTCGTCTTATTGATCGGCGCCGGCGCGACCTGGTTGAGCATGGTGCTCGGTCTGCGTCGCTTTCGGCGGCAGGAATCTTGATGCGTCGACGACTGACCTGCCGCGGCAACACCGCGCCGTCGGGTCGGCGAAGCTGACGGGCAAGCCCAATCTCGATAGATGCGAATGGAAGGACCATGAAATCGCTTACCGCTACTTGGGTCGACAGCCCGTTGGGTGAATTGTGCCTCTGCGCCGGGGCAGAGGGCGTCTGCTTGATCGACTTCGCGGATCGGCGGAAACGCAAGGCGCAGCTCGAAATGCTGCCGGCGCTATTGGGCTGCGACGTAGCGCAAGGCGACAACGAGCAGCTTGCGCTATTGCGAGAAGAACTGGCAGCGTACTTCGCGGGTCGGCTCAGGAAGTTCACGGCGCCGGTCGCCCTCCGCGGCACGCCCTTTCAGGTGGCTGTCTGGAAGCAACTGCTGAAGATCCCGTACGGCCGAACGGTGTCCTACGAACAAGTCGCCGCGCGGGTTAAGCGGCCCGGGGCGCAACGGGCGGTCGGGACGGCTAACGGCCGGAACAGAATTGCCATCGTCGTGCCGTGCCACCGCGTCATCAACAAGAACGGCGGCCTGGGCGGCTATGGTGGCGAGTTGTGGCGCAAGGAGTTCCTGCTGGATCTGGAGAGGCGGAATGCCTGAGAATCGCGGCCGGGCGGCGCACCTCGTGCGCGCGGTATTGCTGCCGCTCCTGCTCGTCGCCGTTGTAACCGCCGCTGTGCATTGGCCGGTCCTTTCTGCGCAGGCGGAATCGTTTGACGACGCCAACTACCTGGCGCCGGACGGTCCGGTCGCCCGTCCCGGCTGGGATTCGATCAAGCAGCTCTTCGCAGAGATTCTGGCGCCGCGCAGCATTCCGGGCTATGCGCATCCCATCGCCATGCTGTCGCTCATGCTGGACGTTTGGCTAGGCGGCAGTTTGGGTCAACTCGAACCGTTTCACCGGACGGGTCTTCTCCTGCACGTTCTGAACACGCTGATCGTGTTTGGCTTGCTACGGGCGCTGTTCGGTCGATCTTGGATCGCCACGGCGGCGGCGCTACTCTTCGGACTTCATCCGCTGACCGTTGAGCCCATCGCCTGGGTGTCACAGCGCAAGACGCTGTTGGCCACCACGCTTGGATTGGGGTCGCTATGGTTCTACGCGACGTGGGTGCAACGTCGGAGGGTCTTGGTCTACGTCGCCTCGCTTGTCGCCTACGGTCTTGCCGCGATGTCCAAGCCCTCCGTCTTGGCGATTCCGGTGTTGCTCCTGTTGCTGGACGTCTGGCCATTGGAGCGGCTGAGTCGGCGGGCGGCCGTCGAAAAGGCGCCGTTCTTCCTCGTGGGCCTAATCGCGAGCTACGTCGCAGTCCAATCGCAAGCTGCGACGCTCGGGTTGCGCGTGACCGAGGGCGCGTCGTCGTGTCACGTTTCGGTCCTGGTTTGCAGCAAACTGGCCCTCTGCCTGTCGAAGGTCGTCTGGCCGACGGAGCTGTCCTGCTATTACCCGCCCGTGGCAGCGTCAGCACCGTTCAGTTGGGAAGCCCTGCGGTGTCTCGTGCCGGTCTGCCTCGTGGTCGTAGCAACGGTTGTATCGTTTCGCTGGACGCGGGCGATCCTCTTCGGCGGCTTCTTCTTCCTGGTCGCGATCAGCCCAACGCTCGGCTTCGTGAAGTACAGTTGGGTCTTCTTTCAGGACAGCTACGCGTACTTCCCGATGTTCGGCCTGTTGCTGGTTGTCGCCGGTCTGCTGTTCCCGGCTCGGATCTTGCGATCCTCGGCGCCTTTTCGCAGGCGAGGCCTGATCGCAGCGTGCGCGGTGGCGGCGGTTGCCGTGCTCGCGGTCGAAGCCGCCGCGACGCGCCGCTATTTGCGGCTATGGGAAGGCCGCGCGGACCTGTACCGCTACATGCTGACGCTGCAGCCGGATGCGTACGTCCTTCACAACAACCTCGGAGCGGTACTGGAACGCGAGGGCGACCTGAGCGGGGCCGTCGCGTGCTATCGAAGGGCGCTGGCGGCGAAGCCTGAGCGGCCGGACGAGATGCGGACGCGCTACAACCTGGGCCGCTTGCTGGCGCGTCTGGGCGAACAGACCGAGGCGGTCGAGCAGTTCGTTCAGGCGTTAAGACGGACGCCTGGCGAGCTGGTCGCCCGACACGACAGCGCGGTGGTCTGGGCCGGCGAGGGTCGGCTGCGCGAAGCGGCGGAGCTACTGACGGCTGTCCTTCGAGTTAAGCCGGTCTGGGCGGAAGCGCACAACAACCTCGGCAACGTGCGCGACGAATCTGGCAGAGCG
>CAZERK010000260.1:0-1640 GCA_964514515.1 uncultured Planctomycetaceae bacterium | reverse complement strand
AGGCCGTCGAGCATTATTCAGAGGCCGTTCGGTTGAAGCCGGACTACGCAGACGCCCGCTGCAACCTCGCGACGGCGCTGTCTAGCCTCGGTCGATACGAGGAGGCGGAGGCAGAGTACGGTCACGTCCTCCAACTCGATCCGAACAACGCTCGGGCACAGTACCGTCTGGGCGACCTGTGCTTCGACCGCGGGGATTTCGCCTCGGCGGCGTTGCATTATGGCGAGGCGGTTCGCCTCAACCCGAAGGACGGGATATCGCAATCGCGCCTCGGCGACGCCTACCGAGCGTCGGGCCGTCTGACGGCGGCGGCGGCGGCGCACGAAAGAGCGGTTCACCTGCGGCCGGGGGACGCCGACGCGCATTTCAACCTGGGCTTGGACTGCGAACTTGGCGGGCGGACGGATGCGGCGATCGCGGAATATCGTCACACGCTGACGTTGGATCCGCGACATGAGGGCGCGGCCAAAGGACTGGCGCGACTTCTCTCCGCCCCGACGTCCCGTCCGGCAGGCTGACGGCGCGGAGTCCGAGACTCGAATCAAGCACGCTTCGGCATGCGTTCCTTCTGGAATCGTGCGATGCCCCAGGTCTCGCCGCACGAGTCTGTCGCGTCGTTGAGTTGAGATGGCGGGCCTGTCCGGGTAATCTGCGGGGCTATTCGTGGCGTTGTCTCCGGCACGCCGCGATGGGTATCCGGTGCTTCGTGCCCGGCGAGAGACTTTGGATAATCGGGTGAAGGACTGCGGAGATGGCGTCTAAGGGTGAGTCCTCGGACGGCGGCTGTACGGCGGGCAATCCGCGCTTGCTAAGGATTCGCAATATCGGCATCGCGGCGCATATCGATGCCGGCAAGACGACGACGACCGAACGCGTTCTGTATTATGCCGGCTGCAAGCACAAGATGGGGGACGTCGACGACGGGACGACGGTCACCGATTTCGACGAGCAGGAGCAGGAACGCGGCATCACCATCTTCAGCGCGGCCGTCTCGCTGCCCTGGAACGACTGCACGATCAACTTGATCGATACGCCGGGGCACGTCGATTTCACGGCTGAAGTCGAGCGGTGCCTTCGTGTGCTGGACGGAGCCGTCGTCGTCTTCGACGCGAAGGAAGGCGTGGAGGCCCAGTCGGAGACGGTTTGGCGGCAGGCCGCGAAGTACCGCGTGCCGTGCATCTGCTTCGTCAACAAGATGGACAAGATCGGCGCGGACTTCCCGCGGTCGGTTGCGTCGATGCGCAACAAGCTCCAGGCGAACGCGGTCCCGGTGCAGATCCCGATCGGCGCGGACAGCAGCTTTGAAGGCGTCGTCGATCTGCTAGCGATGAGGGCGTTTCGGTTCGAGGGGGCGGACGGGGCGAGCGTCACGGAAGCAGAAATCCCCGAGCGTTGCATGGAAGAGGCTCGACGATGGCGCCGCCATCTCGAGGAACACGTCGCGGAGATGGACGACGGCCTCATGCGCCGATACCTGGAGGAGGAGCCCTTCGACGTCGCGGACATCCGGCGCGTGATTCGGCAGGCGACGCTGGCCCGCCAGATGTACCCGGTCTTCTGCGGTTCGTCCCTGCATTACGTCGGCGTCCAGAAGCTGCTGGACGGCGTGCTCGACTACTTGCCGTGCCCGCTCGATCGGC
>CAZERK010000259.1:0-5588 GCA_964514515.1 uncultured Planctomycetaceae bacterium | reverse complement strand
GCCGCGGAGCTTGTTCACGACCAACGTCGCGAGCGCCTCGCCGTCCACGTCTTCCGCGATGATAAGCAGCGGCCGCTTTGTCTTCGCCACCTTCTCCAACAGCGGCACCAGCTTGGTCACGCTGGAAATCTTGTCCTCATAGACCAGCACGAAGGCCTTGTCGAGCACGACCTCCATCGTCTCGGCGTCGGTGACGAAATGCGGCGACAGGTAGCCGCGATCGAACTGCATGCCCTCGACGATCTCAATCGTCGTCTCAAGGCTCTTGCCCTCTTCGATCGTGATGACGCCGTCCTTGCCCACGCGCTTGAAGCAGTCGGCCAGCTTCTCGCCGACCTCGCGGTCGTTGTTGGCCGAGATGGCCGCCACGCGGATGATGTCCTCCACGTTCTTGCCGTCCGCCTTGACCGGTCGGGCGAGCGCGTCAAGGCCCTTGATGACCGCCGCCACCGCCTTCTGGATGCCGCGGCTCAGGGCCATCGCATCGCAGCCCGCCGCGATGTTCCGCAATCCTTCCTTGAAGATGGCTTCCGCCAGAACCGTCGCGGTGGTCGTCCCGTCTCCGGCCGCTTCAGACGTCTTGCTGGAGGCCTCCCGGACCAGCCGGGCGCCGAGATTCTCGAACTTGTTGCCCAGCTCGATCTCCTCGGCCACCGTCACGCCGTCCTTCGTGACCCGCGGCGATCCCCAACCCTTGTCCAGCACGGCGTTTCGCCCGCGGGGTCCCAGCGTGGCCTTTACCGCGGCGGCCAGCTTCTCAACCCCTGCCAGCAGGGCAGCGCGAGCGTCTTGTTCAAAGGCAAGTTGCTTGGCACCCATCGATTCATGCCTCCATGATGGAATTCGTTACAGCCGACGCCAATCGCGAAGGAGGCTGCACCACGGCCCGCCTCCCGGACCCAACGTCTGTTTCTTGCTATCTGCGACAATGTGCAAGCGTTATGCCGACGCCCCAGAACGAAGCTGCCAGACGTAACTTTCGTATATAGATGATGTTCCGGCACGGCCCTTCATGGGATGGCCCGACGACGAGGCTGCCAGGTCGGCAGGCAGCAACCGAGGGACTGCCGTTGTGTCAGGCGGACCGAGGGACAGGCGGCAGGGCGTCGACAGCAGAAGGTCGCGGCGCATGCCTGTACGCGACACGCCGTGGGACGCACGCAAGTCGGCGCGCCAATGCGAAGCTGGATACGCCCGTGAGCGAGCGGCACGCGCCAACGGGGAGGTCACCAGGCGAAGTGCGCAAACGCCTTGTTTGCATCGGCCATGCGGTGGACGTTTTCGCGGGTCGTGATGGCCGCGCCCTGCCGGTTGTAGGCGTCCAACAACTCCGACGCCAAACGCTGGAACATCGGCCGGCCCTTCTTTGCCCGGGCGGCATCGAGAATCCAGCGGATCGCCAGGGATTGGGCGCGACGGGGGCTTACGGACATCGGCACCTGGTAGTTGCTGCCGCCGACGCGCTTGCTGCGGATCTGGATGGTCGGCTTCACGTTGGCGACGGCCGTCTCGAACACCTTGATGGGGGAGACGTCGGAGATCTTCTCCGAGATCACCTTCAAAGCGTCGTAGAAGATCCGTTGGGAGACGGACTTCTTCCCGCACCACATCATGCAGTTGATGAATTTGGCGCCGAGCTTGCTGTTGTACTTGGGGTCCGGGCGAAGCTGATCGCCGGACCTGGTCCACTTCTTGAAAGCCATGATCGCCTCGTTTCTGGGGTGCGAGCGACAAGCCCGCACAACGCCGGCAAATACCTTGCCGATCCCCATACTCGACCGGATGAACCGGCCGTCAGCCGATGTCGCTTACTTGCGACGCTTCGTGCCGTACTTGCTTCGGGCCCGGTTGCGCCGCACACCGAACTTGTCCTGGTCCTCCACCGCGGCACAGTCCAGCACGCCGCGCGTGATGTGATAGCGAATGCCCGGCAGATCTCGAACGCGGCCGCCACGCACCAACACAATCGAGTGTTCCTGGAGGTTGTGGCCGATGCCGGGGATATACGCCGTGATCTCCTTGCCGTTCGACAGACGCACGCGCGCCACCTTCCGCAGGGCGGAATTCGGTTTCTTCGGCGTCATGGTCTTGACGATCAGGCAAACGCCTCGCCGTTGCGGACAGGAATCCAAGTCCCTGGATTTAGATTTTCTCTGTTCGGACTGTCGTGGCCGTCTGCAAAGCTGATTGATCGTCGGCATCGCAACCTCGGAGCTAAGACTTCTCACCTCGTTGGATCGTTGCCCGTGCGCTGGCGAACGATCGGCTCTCTCGCGGGCTGCACCATCCGCACCACGCCCCGCGTCACGGATCGATTTCGGCGCGCCTTCGGCCCTGGTTCCCGCGATCTAGCAATCCGCGCGAGCCCGCGAGAACGAGCCGCCCGCCGAACAGAGCGACGAGCACCGGATGCTAACGCGAAACGACTGCCCCCGTCAAGCTCAGCTTCCCGCGACCTCTGCCGCCGAAGACTTGCCGACTGGCCGTTCGCCTTGGCCTTCCACCCCAACGCCGGCGGTTTCGCCGTCTGTCTCGGTTTCGCCTTGGTCGTCCTGACTGCCTTCCTGAGAGCTGCCAGCCGTCGCCTCAACCATCTCGTGCGGCCCTTCCGCTCCTTCTCCTTGGGCCCCAGCGGCAGCGGCTTGCCAGCCGGGCGTCCGAACTTCCGTCGGAGGCTCCTCGATGGGCTCGCCGGAGTGCACCACGCCCATGTCCAAATAGGGCTTGAACGCCGTCCCGGCCGGGATCAGGTGGCCGAGGATGACGTTTTCCTTTAGACCCCGCAGCCGGTCCACCGCGCTGCTGAGGGCGGCCTCGGTCAGCACCTTGGTCGTCTCCTGGAAGCTCGCTGCAGAAATGAACGACTCGCTCTGCAGGGCTGCCTTGGTAATCCCCAGGAGCAGCGTCGACGCCGTCGCCGGCTTGGGCCTGCGGCCTTTGGCGGGCGCCTTGCCTTCATCCTGGAGTTTCTCATTCGCTGCCGTGAACTCGTCCTTGGAAACGATCTGGCCCTCGGAGAATTCCGATTCTCCGGCGTCGGTAACCTTGACGCTCTTGGACAACCGGTCGTTCTCCGAGCGGAAGCGGAACTTGTCCACGACCTCGCTTGGCAACAGCACCGAGTCGCCCGGACTGTCGACGCGAACCTTGCGCAACATCTGGCTCAGGATGACCTCGACGTGCTTGTCGTTGATGTTGACGTTCTGCGACCGGTACACGGCCTGGATTTCCTGCAGCAGATACGTCTGGAGCGCTTCCTCGCCCTTGATTGCCAGGATGTCGTGCGGGACCAATGGACCGTCGCAAAGCGGATCGCCCGCTTCGATGCGGTCTCCCGCGTGCACCAACAGGTGTTTGTCCTGGGGGACATGGTGCTCGCGCGGCTCCAGGTCCTTGCTGTCCGGCTGGATGACGATGGTCATCTTTCCGCGGCGCTTGTCGCTGCGGATTTCGACCGTGCCGGAAATCTCGGCCATGACGGCCGGCTCCTTGGGCTTGCGGGCCTCGAAGATTTCCGTTACGCGAGGCAGACCGCCCGTGATGTCCTGTACGCCGGACAATTCGCGCGGCCGTCGCGCCAGAAGCCATCCGGCCTTCACCTCTTCGCCCTCTCGGACCTCGATACGGGCCTTCGCTGGCAGATAATGGTACTCCAGGATCTTGCCGTCCGGCGCCTCAATAATCACCTGCGGATTCTTGTCGCCTCGGTGCTCCACCACGACGTACTTCGACGCCTGGCCTTCCGTCTCCTGGCGGACGGTTTCGCCCTCGACGACGTCCTGGAAGCGGATGATGCCGCCGGCCTCCGCCAGGATCGGCGTCAGGTGCGGATCCCACGTCGTGATGAGCGCTCGCGGCTTGACCAGATCGCCATCGCGGACGTGCATCCGGGCACCGTACGGAATCTTGTATCGTTCCAGTTCCCGGCCTTTTTCGTCGTTGATCGCGACCTCGCCGTTGCGTTTCAGCACGATCAGCGTCTTCTCGCCTGTCTCTCGATCCTCGACCTCGGCCGTTGCGAGGTCCAGGAACCGGATGGTGCCCCCGCTTCCGGCTTTGATGTCGCTCTCGATGACCGCACGGCTTGCGACGCCGCCCGTATGGAAGGTCCGCATCGTGAGTTGTGTGCCGGGCTCGCCGATCGACTGCGCGGCGATGATCCCGACCGCCAAGCCTTCCTCGACCTTTCGCCCGGTCGACATGTCCATCCCGTAGCAGCGGGCGCAGATGCCGCTTGGGCATTCGCACGTCAACGGGCTCCGCACGCGGATGTTCTCCAAGCCCAATCCGCCTTCCGCCGGGGGGTTCTCCATTCGGCGGGCGATGTCCATCGTGATGACCTCATTCTCACGAACGATGATCTCGTCCGAGACGACGTGACGAATCGTGTCTCGAGCGACTCGTCCGACAACCGACTCCGCCAGCGAGATGTCAACTTCCTCGCCCTTGTAGCGCACGCCCTTGGCGACGCCCTTGATTGTCCCGCAGTCCTCCGTTGTTATGATGATATTCTGCGCCGCGTCGGCCAGTTTCCGTGTCAAATAGCCGCTGTCCGCCGTCTTCAACGCCGTGTCCGCCAAACCCTTGCGGGCGCCGTGCGTCGAACTGAAGTACTCCAGGACGCTCAGGCCTTCGCGGAAGTTCGCCTTGATCGGCGTCTCGATGATCTCGCCGGACGGCTTGGCCATCAAGGCTCGCATACCGGCCAACTGGCGGATTTGGTCGACGCTGCCTCGGGCGCCGGAGTCGCTCATCAGGTAGATCGGGTTCAGGTATCGCTTGCTCCCGGGCACGCCTTGCTTGACGTAGCGGAGTTGTTCGTCGCGATAGTCGTTCTTCAGTTCCGCCATCATCGCCTCGGTGACCGACTCTCGAACGTGCACCCAGATGTCGATCAGCGCGTTGTAGCGCTCCATGTCGGTGATGGCGCCCTGCTGGAAGGCCTTGGTGATGCGGTCGGCCTTCTTCTGGGCCTCGTCGATGATACCCTTCTTCTTCTCGGGGATGCGCATGTCCGTCAGGCCGAACGACAGGCCCGCCAGCGTGCTCCGCTTGAACCCCAAATCCTTGATGCGATCCAGGAGATCGATCGTGGCGCCTCGTCCCAGCAACTGATGGCAGTCGGCGATCACGCGGGCGGCGCCTTTCTGGCTTAGCGGATAGTTGTAGTAGGGCATCCCTTCCGGAAGGATGTCGTTGAAGATCAGGCGGCCAACGGTCGTCACGACGCAGCCGTCCGCCGGCACGGCTTGGGCCTGGGCCGTGTGCGCCTCGACGATCTTGTTCCGCGTGATTCGCACGCGGATCGGTTCGTGAATCCGCAGCCGGCCCAATTCGTGGGCATGACCCGCCTCGAAGGCGTCGCGGAAGATGCGTTTGGGCTGCGGCTTCTCGCGTTCGTAATGCTCACACGTGAGGTAGAAGATTCCCATCACGATGTCCTGGCTCGGCGACATGATGGGCGAGCCGCTGGCCGGACTGAAGATGTTGTTCGTGGACATCATCAGCACGTGGGCCTCGGCCTGGGCCTCGATCGAGAGCGGCAGGTGCACGGCCATCTGGTCGCCGTCGAAGTCGGCGTTGAAGCC
>CAZERK010000258.1:0-5602 GCA_964514515.1 uncultured Planctomycetaceae bacterium | reverse complement strand
TCCGCCCTATCGCCCAGCCGATCAGAAAATGACGCCCTGTCAGCTCTGCCTGGTCGGCAAAGCCCTGCCTGGGCGACTTGGCCCCGTTGCGAAGTCTTTATCGGGTTTTCGCGGGCAGCGCCTTTCAGACAAAAGTCTAAATACCCCAAGATGTTGTGCATGTCAACGCGACGTTAACGAAATGTTGCGCGTCCGTAAACTTCAAGACTGCGACCGCTTACGAAGCGACGTTCAAGAAACTCGTTGACTCTCGCGGCGATTTTCTGCAACCCTCGAACACGCGAAGAGTTGACGCGCTGGCGACCGGAAACGGCCGTTTGCGCCCGCGTTTTTATGCTGAAAATCGGGGGGCGTCTTTGGGTGATTTCTCAACGGCCGCCCGTTGCGAGACCGCATGGATATGGAAACCTTCCCCTGCCCGCTGTGCGGGGCTTTGACCTCGTTCTTGTTGCGACCGCGCGACCGCGAACTGTACGTTTGCGCAACGTGCGATCTGGTGCATGTGCCACAGCGATGGCACCTATCGCCGGCGGCGCAGCGGGACAGGTACCTGCTGCACCAGAACCGCATCGATGATGACGGATACGTACGGATGTTGCAGCGGCCCATCGACGTGCTGCGCGCGCAGGCGACCGGTGTGCGCCGCGTGCTGGATTACGGCTCGGGGCCGTCGCCTCTCCTGGTCGAGCTGCTCCGCCGACAGGGTTACGACGCCGAGGGGTACGATCCGCTCTTCTCGCCGCGGACGGATGAGCCGGCCTCCTTCGACGCCGTGATCTCGGTCGAGACAGTCGAGCATTTTGCCGACCCTCGGGCGGAGTTGCGGCGGATGATCGAGATCGTCCGTCCAAGCGGGTGGCTCCTCGTGATGACGCAACTGCACGGCGGGGCCGAGACGTTCGCGGATTGGTGGTACGTTCGTGACGCCACGCACGTGGCCTTCTACTCCGCGCGGACGTTCGACTGGCTGTGCCGCCGATGGGCGTTGGAGTTGGCGTATAGCGACGCGGCGCGGTTGGTGTTGATGCGGAGGCAGGGCGGGCCCGTTCCGACGTGATGCGCTCGCGGGCACGGGATCATACCTGCGCGATTGACTATCGGCAGTTGGCGTCGGCCATCCCGGTGCGCCGGCAACGCTACATGCAGGCGCGAAACGTCGTACCCCCCGGCCAAGGCCGGGGGCTCTCAAAACGGTTGGCCTTGGCGCAAGACGGTCAGCGCGCGGCGGTAGGGAAGATCGCGGGGGACTCGTCTGCGGGGAATCAGGGCTTCGGGAGGAAGACGGCGCGTACTTCGTCGAGGAGTTGGTCAACCTTGAAGGGCTTGAACAGCACGGCGCTGAGGCCCTCGCGACGGGCGCGGACAATCGAGTGGTTTGGATCGTAGCCAAAGCCGGTCATCAGGATGACGCCGATGTTCGGATCGGCGTCGCGGGCGGCGGCGAAGACTTCGTAGCCGTTCATCTGCGGCATCTTGATGTCGGCCAGGATCAGGTCGTATCGCCGTTGCTCGATCATGGCGACGGCCATTCCGCCGTCGCAGGCCGTCTCGACCTCGCAGCCGCATTTGCGAAGGACGCCGCTGACGGTCTCGCGGATGATCTCCTCGTCGTCGGCGATCAGGACGCGCTTGCCGTCGAGCAGGGGGTCCTTGGTCTTGGCGCCGCTGTGGCGACCCAGGATGCCGGTTTGTGGCGTGGCGACCTCCTTGAGCGTCGTCTTGATCTCGTCGACGCGGTCGCAGATGGCGGTCAGCCGGTGGCGGAGGTCGTCGTTGCCGATGTACTCCTCGATGAGCGTGCTGGCCTCCGTGATGATGTCGTTGAGGGGTCCGGCGATCTCGCCGCGCACGTCCTCGGCCACGCGGCCCGTCGACTCGTATCGCTCGCTGATGAGCAGGTCGAGCATGTGCAGGGCCATCGCGATGTAGCGGGCCAGGATTTCGGCAGACTGACGGTCATCCTCATCGAAGGCCGCCGGCCGGTCCGACTCGACGTCGAACACGCCGATGATCTTGTCGTGCAGGCGGAGCGGCACGGTCAGCGAGCTACGGGCCGTCTCCAGGCCGCGCAGGTATCGCGGGTCCTTCGAGGTATCGTGGCAGATGTAGCTGCGCCCCGTCGCCGCGACGTAGCCGCTGATGCCGTTGTTCTCCGGCGACGCGAACAGGTCCATGTCGCGCGAGGTCTCCGACATCCCGTGCTGCAGGACGAACTCCAGCCGCTGCGTCTTCTTGTCGATCAGCAGCACGGCGAAGTTGTCATAGTCCATCAGGTCCTTCATGTAGCGGCGGATGTTCTGCTCAAGCAGCGAGATGCGGTCCTCGACGTCCATGCCGCTCAGCGACTCCGCGTCGAGGTTGACGAGCTCTCGGCCGGCCATGTCGATCGCGTCGATCTTCTTCTGCAGCCGCCTGGCGCTGGTCACGTCCCAGACGACGGCGGCGACCTGCGTCACCTCGCCCAGGTTGTTCACGACCGGCGTCACCGTCACCTCGAAGTACTGCTCGTTTTCGGTGTTCAGGCTGAATCGCCGCGCGCGATGATGGGCAGGCTTGTCGCGCTCCTGATCGCCCGGCACCTGCGAGACGCGGGCGCAGACCTCGCACGTCTGCGCCATGAGGCTCTCCGGAAAGCTCTTCATCTTCGGGTTCGACCAGATCGGCCGGCCCTTGGGATCGATGATGCAGACGCCCTGTCCGATCGTCTCGAGGATCATCGCCGCCTGTTGGTTGACCGCCGCGCGTTCCAGGGCCATGAAGTCGCCCTGGTCGCTGACCACCAGGTCGTAGCGTCCTTGTCGCAGGGCGACCAAGGCATCGTTGAAGGAGCAAACCACGTCGAGCTGGGCGCCTTCGAGCAGCGGCTTCAGTAGGTCGGCCACCTTCGAGCCCGGCTTAGACAAGAGCAGAATGTGCGGATGGGTGGCGGTGGGTGAATCCATGATGGTCGTTTACGGCGCCAGGATCGGCGAGGTCCGTCGCGATCAGCGTGCGCGACGTGCCTGCTGTCGGCGTCTCCTTTGATCGGCGAGATCTCTTTCCCCGGAGAAACACAGTCCACCATATTCTAGCAATTCTCCCCTCGCCAAGTAAACCATCGTTGGCTGGCATAACCAAAACGCGCAGGGCCGTCGCGTTCTCGCAGTTAGGGCCGACCTGATCCCGATCTGCAAAGTTCGCCGTTGACCAGCGCTCGGCGATCCCCTCTCCCCCCTCGGAGGAGAGGGTCAGGGTGAGGGGACGCCATCGCAAGCCGCTGTTCACCCTCACCCCAACCCTCTCCCTGCAAGAAAGAGGGAGCGGAACGCAGCAACACAACGTGTCGGGTTGCAAGAGGAGACAGGCGCCTCGCGGGACCGTTTTCAGAACAGCCGGCCGTACTCCGCTCGGAGCCAGTCTCCTTCTGCAGCGGGCTGCTGACCGAGGCGCGGCTAGCGTGCGCACGTGCAGACCAGCGCCGGCGTCGAGGCAGGCGCGGAGGGAGTTGCCTCTTTCGGACTCACCCGGCGGGCTGTATATTTGCGCCCCGCGCCTGCCAGCACATCGGATGGGTACGGGCAGCTACCGAACCGCCGCGTCGTCCTGCCTCGCGGAATGCGACGCGGGTGTCGGATCATCCGGGAGACTTGGGGTATGGGCAATATTAGACTTGCGATAGCGGGTGTTGGCAATTGTGCCAGTTCGCTCCTTCAGGGCTTCGAGTACTACAAGGCCAAGAGCACGTTGGAGGCCTCCCAAAGCGCCGGTTTGATTCATCCCGTCATCGGCGGGTACCGCCTGTCGGACATCCGGGTCGTGGCGGCGTTTGACGTGGATCGCCGAAAGGTCGGCCGGCCGTTGGAGGAGGCCGTCTTCGCCCCGCCGCACTGCACGAAGGTGTTTCATCGCGTGCTGCCGCGCTACGGCGTCACGGTGCAGATGGGGCCGGTCCTGGACGGCGTGGCCCGGCACATGGCGGACTTTCCCGAGGACCAGGCGTTTCGCGTGGCGGACGCGAAGCCGTGCGACGTGGCGGCCACGCTGCGCGAATCGCGGGCGGAGATCCTGGTGTGCTATCTGCCCGTCGGCTCGGAGGACGCCGTGCGGTGCTACGCGCAGGCGTGCCTGGACGCGGGCGTGGCGCTGGTGAACTGCGTACCGGTCTTCATCGCGTCGCACCCGGAATGGGCGGGCCAGTTTCGACAGAGGGGCCTGCCAGTCGTCGGCGACGACATCAAGAGCCAGCTCGGGGCGACGATCGTGCACCGCCTGCTGGCGTGGCTGATGGAGCAGCGCGGGGTGAAGCTCGACCGGACGTATCAGCTCAATACCGGCGGCAACACGGACTTCCTCAACATGCTGGAGCAGTCGCGCCTGCGGTCCAAGCGCATCTCCAAAACGGAGTCGGTCCAGTCGCAGCTCAGCGAGCCGTTGCCGGACGATTGCATCCATATCGGCCCGTCGGACTTCGTGCCGTGGCAGAAAGACAACAAGATTTGCTTCCTGCGATTGGAGTGGCGCGGGTTCGGCGACGTCCCCATGAACTTGGAGGCGCGGCTGAGCGTCGAGGACTCGCCGAACAGCGCAGGCATGGCGATCGACGCGATCCGCTGCGCGAAGCTGGCGCTGGACCGCGGCATTGGCGGACCGCTCGTCGAGATTTCCGCCGTCTGCATGAAGCACCCCCCCAAACAGTTCTGCGACAGCGAGTCCCGCGCGCTGCTCGAGCGCTGGATCGCGGGGGCGTAGGTCGAAGCGATCTGCATAGTCGCAGCCGCCCGCCGGCCAAGGCCGGCGGCTCTCAATGCGCTTGTGCGAGGATGCCGTCTTGCGCCTGCCCGGCCGAGCAGGAGCTCGGCCGCTACGAAAGCCGCCCGGTCATCCGTGGCGCGTGGCCGACGTGTTGCGATTCTTGCACCCTCTCCCTTGCAGGGAGAGGGTTGGGGGAGGGTGTGGGCCTGCTTGGTTCCGTGCCCCCTCACCCTGGCTCTCCCCCCCCCGATGGCGGAAAGGGAATCTGCATCGGGCCGTCTTACGGCTGCTGCACGGGCAGGCCGAGTTCGGCCAGTTTGTCGACCATCGCCTGGAACTGTTCGCTTCCGGTCCGCTCTGAGTCGGGGCCCCAATCCTGCTGGGCCGCCCAATCGAAGTACGCCTCCCACGCGGCCGCCTCTTCTTCCTCGCTCAACGGCAACCCGTCGCCCTCACCCTCCTGCTCGCCGTCGCCACCATCCAGTTCATCGCCGTCACCATCCAGACTGTCACCATCACCCCCTTGTTCGCCGCCGCCGTCCAGTTCTTCACCGCCCCCCTCTCCGCCGCCAAGCATCATCATCTCGCCCAACTCGCACTCGTCGGGAATCCCGTTCTCGTTCTCGTCTTCGCTGATCTCGCTCGCGATGTCGCAGGCATCCGGGTACCCGTTCTCGTTGCAGTCCTGGCAGTCCGGGTCCTGCGGCGCGCACGCGGCGATGTCGCAGTCGTCCGGGACCTCGTTGTCGTTGCAATCCGTGCTGCCGAGCGGCGGCGGGAACGACAGGTCGCACGCATCGGGCACGCCGTTCTCGTTGCAATCCTCCCACACGACCTCGTCGCCGTCGGGGTCGTTCGGGTCCACGTCGCA
>CAZERK010000257.1:0-5611 GCA_964514515.1 uncultured Planctomycetaceae bacterium | reverse complement strand
CTGGTCAAGCTGGCCGAAGATCGCTTTACGCTCGCTGTTGTCGGCCAGTTCAAGCGTGGCAAGTCATCGCTGATCAACGCCGTCGTCGACCGCGAGGTTCTCCCGACAGGTGTGCTTCCGTTGACTTCCGCGATCACAATTCTACGCTACGGCGCCCGCGAACGGCTGGTCGTTCACTTCACCGGCTCTCACCTCACGCACGATGCGCCTCTCGCAGAGCTGTCGGACTTCGTCACGGAGCCCGGTAACCCCGCCAACCGCAGGCGGGTCGAGGCGGTGTACCTGGAACTGCCGGTGCGCTTCCTACGCCGCGGCCTGGAATTTGTGGACACGCCGGGCATCGGTTCGTCCATCGAAGCGAGCACGCGGACCACGTTGAACTTCATTCCAAGGTGCGACGCGGTGCTTTTCGTCACGAGCGTGGAAGCGCCGCTCAGCGCGGTTGAAGGCGCGTTTCTGCGGACGATCCGTGCGCACGTTCGCAAGGTCTTCTTCGTGCTGAACAAGACGGACTTGCTGGCCGCGGGCGAGATCGAGCCGGTCGTGGCCTACGCGCGGCAGACGCTGGCCCGTGAAACACCGGCGGATACAGTCCGCGTGTTTCCGATGTCGTGCCGAAAGGCGCTCCAGGCCGCCGCCTCTGGGGAGTCAGATTGCGCCAGCGGCCTGGCGGAGTTGGAGAAGGCCCTCGCCGAATTTCTCGCCGACGAGAGCGCCGCGACGCTCCTCACTTCCATCATAGACAAGGCTCGATGTCTCTGCACGGCCCGTACGGCCGCCGCTGCCATGCCGGCATTGGCGACGCTCGACTCGAAGCTGGCCGAGCTTGTCGCCGGCGACCTGCCCGCCGTTGATGACGTGCTCCTCGGCTTCGCGACGCAGCCAGCGGTCGAGAGTATTTCGACTGACGCCAAACCGCCGGATGCCCAGCCTACGGCCGATGCCGATCTGCTCGCTGCGATGCGCACACGCGGCTGTCCGGTGTGCGAAAACATGGAGCACGCCGCATCCGAGTTCCTCCGCCACTATCAGTACGGCTTGGCCACGCAGCCGAGCGTTCAGCAGCAGTTCGCGCAAACGCGCGGGTTTTGCCCCCTTCACAGTTGGCAGCTTGCGTTCCTCATGTCGCCGCAGGCGATCAGCCGTGGCGTCGCGGCATTGGTCGAACGCGTCGCCGGCGAGCTAGCGGGACTGGGCGCGGGAGGGAAACTGGCTCAAGCGAGCGCCGTCAAGTTCCCAACGCGCACGCCCGAATGCAAGGTCTGCTGCATCATCGAGAACACCGAGCGGGCTTTGCTGAACCGGATGGCCCAGTTCGTCATGACCCAGGGCGGACAGCGAGCCTATGCCGCCGCATACGGACTCTGTCTGCGGCACCTCGATGGGCTGCTTGCCGCTGTTCCAACTGAACACGCCAGACTATTCCTGCTGCGCGAGGCTGCCCGACGATTTGACGAGCTGGGTGAGGATTTGCGGGCGTACGCGCTCAAGCGGGAGGCGCTGCGCAGCCAGCTGCTCGGCGGCGATGAAGACGATGCCCACCGCCGCGCCCTCGTGCATCTCTTCGGCCACAGGCGGCTGTGTCAACCGTGGAGCTGGCAAGAGATATGAAAGCCGAAGGCAACAGTTCAGCGCCAGCGACGACGGCTCGACCTCGGTGGCTGAACCGCACGGTGCTCGGCATCGGCCTGGCGTCGCTGTTCAGCGATACGAGTCACGAGACGGTGCCCGTGTTGCTGCCGGCGTTCTTGGCGTCGATGGGCGCCGCCGCCGGCGCGCTGGGAACGATCGAGGGCCTGGCTGACGGGTTTTCCACACTTGCCAAGCTCTACGGCGGCTGGCTGGCTGACCGCGTGCGCCGACGCAAGGTGATTGCTGCGGGCGGCTACGGGTTCATGGCGCTTTCGCCGATCGTCGTCGCCGCAGCGGCAAACTGGTTCGTGGTGCTCGGCGGTCGCGTGCTGGCGTGGATCTCGCGCGGCCTACGCACGCCGGCCCGCAAGGCCCTCCTCGCGGATGCCGCGACACCTGAAACCTATGGCCGGGCGTTCGGACTCGAACGAGCCATGGACACATGCGGCGCGATCATCGCACCGGCCACCTGCTACATCCTGCTGGCACTCGGCATCGGCCAGCGTACGCTCATCTTCTGGTCCGCCATTCCCGCGCTACTCGCCGTGTTGGCCATCCTGTTCCTCGTGCGCGAACGGAGCGATCGCGTACCGATCACCACGCCGTTCCTGCGCAGCTTCGGCGGGTTTACCAAGCCCTACAAGGAGTTCCTGGGCGCGGTCGGGTTATTCGGCATCGGCGACTTCGCCGACACGTTCTACATCCTCTATGCTGTCTCGGTGCTTTCGCCACGGGTCGGAGCTGCCCAAGCGGTCAGCCTGTCGGTCGCCTACTACACGCTTCACAATGTGTTCTACGCCGGCTGGTCATACGGCGGCGGCTGGATCGCGGACCACGTGAACCGCCGCGTCTTGTTGGCCTGCGGCTACGGCTCTGCGGCGGTGGCAGCGGTCTGCATGCTGGTCGGCGTGCAAACTTATGTCGGCCTGGCGCTGATGTTCGCACTCGGCGGCATGGGCGTCGGCATCTACGAAGCGGTCGAGGATGCCATCGCGGCCGACCTGCTGCCGCGCGAAATTCGCGGCAGCGGCTTTGGGGCGCTCGCGGTTGTGACCGGCCTGGGCGACCTGGTCAGCAGCCTACTCTTCGGTTGGGTGTGGGCCGCGCTGGGCGTGGCGGCGGCCTCGATGGTGGCCCTTGTTCCAATGGCCGCGGGAGTCACCTTCATGTTGTACCTGGCACTGCGTGCGAACGCGAGCAGGACAGCTTCCAACGAAGGAAACGCGGCGTGAGGTGAGGTAGCCCCCATGGTTGATTGCACACAATTCGCCAACGTGCCCCCGGGAGCGCACTTGCCCGTATGGTCCAACTATTCGGCCGACTTCAGAAAGCCCGTCTTGGGTGGCTTCACCGCGAAAGAAAACGACGCATCTCGGCCGCGCCAAAGGCAGCCTCGCGCAGCGGCTCCATGCGGGATGGTCCCCGGACCAAGGAGATTGACAGCAGCGACTCGCTCAGGCCGCGCGGCGGGAGTAGTAACGCAGAATCCCGCCGAGGCGCTCGCTGCAGATGACTTCGCCTACCTTGCGGCCGACCTCTTCGCCGGGCTCGATCAGCCGATTCTCTAAACCCTGATGATTCCGCTCGCGGTGAGAGTGCTCGCAGAACGCGTCAACGGCTCGGCGTAGGGACGGTTCTCCAAAGAAGATCATCCGTTCCAAACACTCCGCCTTGATCGAACGCATGAACCGCTCAATGTGGGGCGTCAGATTCGGCGAGCGCGGCGGCAGACGCACGCAGTTGACACCCGAATCCTTCAGCAGCTCCCGGAACTCGGAACAGTATTTGCTGTCTCGGTCCATCAGCAGGTAGCGGACCTTGAGGAGGAATCCATCGAACGGATCCGTTAGATTCCGGCCGATCTGCGTGATCCAGTCGGCTGTCGGATTCACCGTGCAGCCGGCGAAATAAACTCGCCGGCTGGCCACCCGCATCACGAACAGCAAGAAGAACGTGGCCAAGCCGCTCTTCGTCCACACTTCGATTGTCGTGAAGTCGATCGCGCCCAGGCAGTCCCAGTGGGCCTTCAGGAACGTCCGCCACGTGGTCGTGCGTTTTCGTTCCGGCGCCGGCTCGCTCCCGTGTTCCTTCAAGATGTTGGCCACCGTGCTCGGCGAGATGCTATGGCCCAGGTTCGCAGCGTCCCCTGGATGCGATCATACCCCCAGGACCGATTGTCGCGGGCCATGAGTAGCACGAGAGCGACCACCGCCTGTGACACCGGTGGCCGTCCGACTTTCGCGCGCCGGTCGGAGTAGTTCCACTTCCGAGCCACCAGTAGCCGATGCCAGCGCAGAATCGTGTCGGGCGTCACGAGAGTGCCAATCTCCTCCAACACCTTGCGACCGAGCACTCTGCCTTTGACCGCCAACCGCCGCCGCTGGTCGTCATTGAGCAGGATGCGGCGCTTACCGAGCTTCTCCTTGAGCACCCGGTTCTCGGTACGCAGATATTCGATTACCTGTTGCTGCTGCCGATTCACCCAGCCGGCCAGGATCATGAGCAGGAGTTGCCAGGGTTGCAGGTTAAAACTCATGGTGCTACCCGATGCCGATCAGTCAAAATTGACCGCTTCGGATGGCAAAAGAATCCTGTCAATCGGCTGGAACCGCCGCCCAGCACGCAACGGCAGCGTTCCTCCGTTCGGGCACTTGCAGGCCGGCTCGGTTTCTGGACCATACACGCTCGTCTTCCTACCGCCGGCGCTCCCGTTTCGATTGTGATAAGCGGGACTTGACGGCCGCCATCGATTCGGCTAATTTGCAGTGCTGCTGCAAACTGGACGATAAGCATGTACTACGCCCGCGCATTAGATGAAGCCTGTTTGGCCGCCTCCGAACAATTCGCGGTCCTCCTGCTCACGGGACCGCGGCAGGTCGGCAAGACCACCCTCTTCCAGCACTTGGCCAAAAAGGATCGGCGCTACGTCACGCTGGACGATCCCGGCGTCCGTGCGCTTGCACAGAGCGACCCCGCTCTGTTCTTGGAGCGGTTTGAGCCGCCCGTGCTCATCGAGGAGATCCAGTACGCCCCGCAGCTTCTTCCGCTCATCAAGATGGCCGTTGACCGCCGCGGACGAAAGAAGGCGTCCTTCTGGCTCACCGGCTCGCAACAGTTCCAGTTGATGAAGGGCATCTCCGAAACGCTCGCCGGCCGCGTGGCGATCCTGAACCTGCTCGGATTCTCGAACCGCGAGCGTCGGCGCCGGGAACTCGATGTACCCCCGTTCGTTCCAACGGCTTCCGTACTCAAGGAACGCGAGAAGACCGCGTCGTCGCTAGGACTCAAACGTCTGTATGCCGACATCTGGCTCGGCTCCTACCCGGCACTGGCGACCCGGGCCGTACGCGACCGCGACTTGTTCTACAACTCGTATCTTCAAACCTATCTGCAACACGACGTGAGGGACTTTGCCCAGGTGGGCAACGAGAGCGCCTTCATCCGGTTCGTGAAGGCCTGTGCGGCTCGCACGGGGCAACTGCTGAATCTATCTGACCTGGCCCGAGATGCCGACATCGCGGTGAACACGGCGAAAAGCTGGCTGTCGATCCTGCTGGCCAGCTTCCAGATCGCGCTGCTGCCGCCCTATCACACCAATCTCACGAAGCGTCTCGTCAAGATGCCGAAGCTGTACTTCCTCGACACGGGCATGTGCGCCTACCTCGCGGAATGGTCCAGCCCGGAGACGCTCGAGGCCGGCGCGATGAGCGGAGCGCTTCTTGAGACCTACGTGTTTGCGGAAGTGCTCAAGAGTTGGTGGAATCGGAGCAAGCAGCCGCATCTCTACTACTACCGTGACAAAGACGGCAAGGAGATTGACCTGCTGCTCGTGCAAGATCGGGCGCTGTATCCGATCGAAATCAAGAAATCGGCCAGCCCGCGGCCTGACTGGGTGCGGCAGTTCAGCGGGCTTGATCGCCTCCATCCCGCATGGACGCAGGGTGGCGTCATCTGCCTGTGCCGCGAGCTCCTGCCGCTC
>CAZERK010000256.1:0-5651 GCA_964514515.1 uncultured Planctomycetaceae bacterium | reverse complement strand
GAATCAACGGACTGGCGTCACGGTTCGTGAGCGTCCAACCCGTGAGGTCCACGTCCCCCGGCCCCGTGTTGTACAACTCGACCCACTCATGATCGTGAGCTTCGAGTCCGCTGCCAACGTTTCCGGTAGCGAAGAGCGCTTCGTTGATGGTCACCTCCGCCCGAGCGGCGAGCGGCGCCGCGAGCAAGACGAGAACGCACACGAAAGCGAGTGTCAATCGGCGTGTCATGGGCAATACCCTCCATCACAAGTGTACAATGTTCGAGTATGGCGATTCACGGCTCGTTCTTACAAGTGGATGACGTGTGGACGGCGCAGGCGGCCACAACGATTTCCACGCGAAACGCTTCGTGCGCTCGATGCCGGGCAAGCCTCGACGTGAAGCCATCTCTTCGGAGTACAACCCCTGCTTGTCTGAACAAGACAATGCGTCCAGCAGCATGGATGCTCTGCCTGCGCAGGCAGAGCGCATCGGCCGATCTGGAGACGGGGGTGGATGGACACCATGTACGGGCGATTCTGCGGGGGCCGCCGCGATATGCGTCGATTCGAATCCTGTTGCAAGTGCGCCTCTAGGGTTCCACGGGACGATCCGTGCAAAACAGTTCCCGGCCCGGCCGCCGACCGGTGGAGCGTGTACGGCCCACCAGCGTCGCGGCCCCCGATGGGACCGCAGCGCCGGCGGCCGCCTCTCTCCGGTCCACGTCCATGCGCCGGACGACGTGCGATCCTAGCGAAACCCGGGCGGGGCGTGCAAGCATAAAAACTATATATCTATAGACATATAGTTATCGAGAGCGGCGCCAAGGCGCCGGCACTCCAGCGGAAGAAAGGATGCGAACGTCCGGAGCCCATTCGGAAGGCTTGACCCGACGGGTGGAGCGCCGCAAAGAGGGAGAAGCGCCGAGCAAGCCTGTCTTTAAGGGCGGCGAGGAAGCAAGCGGGCGACCCCGCTGTGCAAGTCCTGGAGCCAGGCATGAAGTGCGCAAATAGAGGAAAGCGTCTGCGAGAAGGAGTCCTGGTGCTGTCGCGAGAATTCCGCCTCCGGGCTACACGTCGCCCCAGCGAAGTATTGATCTGTGCCGTTGCGATCATGCTTTCGCACGGTTGCGCGTCGCACGATCAGGTGCAGTACTTCGAGGTGGCCGACCCGGAAAGCGGAAACGTCAACTACTACCGCCTGTCGGTTCACGGCCAAGGCGGCCTCGGCGTGGACTACCACATGCAGGCGGGCTACTTCAGCGCCGCGTCCGTGGACGTGCTGCGCGGCCAGATGCCCAACATGCCCGAGGTCGACCTCCCCGTCGAACAGCAGGACGCCTTCGAGCGACTGACCGACGTTTACTACGACGCGCTCCTCCGCTTCGCCGAAAGCTTGCCGGCCCCGGCGTCGCAGGACGGCGCCTCCGCCGAGTTTGATGACGCGGTGTTGGCACGCGCGCGGTTGGTCTGGTTCGGACAGCTTTCGCCCGGCGACGTGGCCGCGATGGGCATGAACGACACGACGAACCCGTTCCAGTTTCGCAAGCTCGTGTTCTGGGCGGCGTCGAAGAACGTGGACTTGCGGTCGTTCGGCAGCGAGATCGACGCCATGCTCTCCAACGCGACCGCGCTCGTCCGTGCCCAGAAGGCCGAGAGCGACCGCCGGGAGTCCCGTCGGCAAGGCTTGCAGAATCTGTTGAAGACGTTGGCCCAACAGAACACGGCGCTGGCGCCGTATGCAGAGGCCTTGAGCGCCCTGCTCGGCGAGGACCCGACAACGCGACAGGAGGCGACGCCATGACTCCAGCGGAGACTCCGATCGAGCGATGCCCGTCGATGAGACGAACGCGAGGCGTCGCCAGCCTGGTTCGCCTGGCCGTCGCGTGGTGGATCGTCGTGTTGTCGGTTGTCAGCGGCCCCGGCTGTCAAAGCGACTTCACGATCAAGGTCGAGAAGCTGCGGGGCGTCAGCGGCCGATGGGACAACGGCGCCGACGGCGCGCTCAGCTCCGTTTACGACGTGCTCACGCAGCTCGACCGGCTTTGCTCGGAATGCCGGGCCACCTACGGCGACGAGGCCGTGTCCAAGTTGGTCTGCCCCCTGCCCCAGACGCAGCAGGAGATTCGCGACCTGTTGGCCCTCTCCGAGACGCTCTCGCAGCGCCGCATGAAGGGCGAGATCGGCGGGCACGCTTTCATCGCCCAGGTCGATGCCCTTCGCCGCCGCGTCATGGAACTGATGCCGGAGATTCCCGCCGAGACGCTGCAATCCTTCGTCGCCGCCCAGACCGACGGGAGCCGTCAGTACGCGATGGCCGACCTCGCCCGGCGGCTGCCGCAGGAACTCGACCACCACGCGTCACGGCTCCGCGCCCTGAGGACGGTCTCGGCCGGCTTCGGCGGCTTCAACCAGGCGGGCGTCTATCGCATCAACCCCGGCGATCCGATGTACGACGCCGTGCTCGATGCCGCCGCGTCGAGCGAGCCGCTCACGTGCGTGACCGTCTGCGCGTCGGGCGACGCGTCGGCGATGATCGTGCAGGAAAGCCCCGGCCAGATGCGTCTCTACCAGATCAGCAACGATCCCGTCTCGCTGATGCGCAACACGTCCTTGATCCTCGACAAGGTCCTGCAGGCCGCCGTGCAGTTCCAGACGGTCGGCAGCCTGTAGGGAGGCCGTCACGAAAAGACAGCATGTGCGCAGGGTCAACGTTCGCGCGCACTCTCGCGCGCCTCAAGCCCCGCACGCCGGCCGTTACGCAAGGGGAGCCTATGAGCGGCCGATCGCGTACAAATGCGAGGGCCGAGGATTGAGCATTCGCGGCCTGCCCAGCGCGCAGCCTCCATCAGATCTGACGCCCGTCGGCCCGCGCTTCGCGCGAAAGCGCCGACGCAGGCGCACGCCCAAGTCTCTCAGAATCCCGGATTTCGAATCGTCCGCTCCGTTGCTCTTGAAGTCGCTCAGCGGAGAGAAACGCTGCATGATGAGGCGTCGCCCGACCCCCACGCGTGCTCGGCTGGCCCTGGTTTCTCCTCCGGCCCGTTTTGTTGCGTGCCTCGTGAGCCAGCCATGCTAAAATGTCGTGCCCGTGGGCGGCACGCTCGGCGTCGGTTTCGGGTCGCGGGCGTCGGCCGTCCAGGCATTCGTCAGCAGAAGAGGGCCGGTCATGACAGTCTCCGCCAGACCCACCGTTCGATGCCGCGCCCCCGCCAAGGTCAACTTGACGCTTGCCGTTCGCGGGCGCCTGCCCGACGGGTTTCACGAGATTGAATCCTGGGTGGTCCAGATTCAATGGTTCGACCATCTCGTGCTGGGCGACGCCGACGCGCTGTCGCTCGTGGTGTCGGGCGGCGGACCGGACGTGCCGACCGACGCGTCGAACATCGTTTGGCGGGCAGCCGTCGCCATGGCGCGGGCGGCGGGGTGTCAGCCCAAGGTGGATATCTTGCTGGAGAAGGAAATCCCGACGCGTTCGGGCCTGGGGGGCGGGAGCAGCGATGCGGCGGCGACGCTCCTGGGTTTGAATCGGCTCTGGAGATTGGATTGGCCGGTGGAGAGGCTTGCCCCGATTGCCGCCGAACTCGGCTCGGACGTGAGCGCGTTTCTGCGGTGCAGTCAGGCCGTGATTCGAGGACGGGGCGAGCGCGTCGAGTACATCCCGAGCCGTTGGCGCGGCTGGTTGGCGTTGATCGTGCCCCGTTACCCGTTGTCGACGGCCGACGTCTATGCGAGGTGGGACGCGGCAGCGGGAGGCACGCCGGCGTCTGCGACGGACGGCCGCGAACCGTGGACCGGCCCGTGCGAGCACGGCGTGATGCTGGCCGGGCGGTTGTTCAACGATTTGGAGGCGGCGGCGTTTGCGGCTGAGCCGCGACTGGGGCTGCTCCACGCGGCGCTGAACGGTCTGGGCGGCCGGCCTGCGCGGATGACGGGCAGCGGAAGCTGCCTGTTTGCCTTGTTCGATACGGCGAGCGAGGCTCAGAACTGGCGTCAGGCGGCCGAACGGATGCTCCGGGATGGCGAGCGCGTCGTCGTCGTCGAGACGATGTAGCGGGTTGGGACCCTGCGGCAGGGCAAGTTGGATTCGTCGGGCGATGGGACGGCGGTCGGCTTCAGAGACGTGGACGGAGCATCTTGGCGAAGGGGAGGCCAGCGCAGTGAACATCACCGAAATCAGAGTGAAGCTGGTGAGTGAGAATGCCGAGCGGTTGAGGGCTTTCTGCAGCGTGACCTTCGACGGCGCGTTCGTGGTTCGGGATTTGAAGGTCATCGACGGGGCCAACGGCCCGTTCGTCGCGATGCCGTCTCGGAAGTTGGCGGACCGTTGTACCCAATGCGGGATCAAGAACCACCTTCGGGCCCGTTTCTGCAACGAGTGCGGGGCGCGCCTCAAGAACGATCGCGCGCCAAAGGACGGGCAAGGCCGCGTGAAGTTGCATGCCGACGTGGCTCACCCGATCAACGCCGCATGCCGGGAAGAAATCCAGAAGGCGGTGATCGCGGCTTTCGGTGAGGAGCTGGAGCACGCGCGACAGCCCGGGTACCGCCCGAAGCCCTACGATGACATGGATGATTCGCCGCCCGCATCGGAATACGAGGAACTCGTTGAGGAACTGAGACAATCACCCACGCTTCGAAGGGAAGGGCGGCGGGGGGACAAGGACGACACGGCTTCGCGCGAGAAGGGCCGGCGCGTCCCAGCAGCCGTCGTGACAGTTGCGTCCGCGAAGCAAGGCCCGCGCCGGTCGGTCTCGCCTGCGGACTCTGCGACCGAGGACGATGCGGGCCGGGACGCCTCATCCGACGAGTTCTCCAGCGGCATTCTCTGAGGCGCGCCCTCGCAGCGCGTGGCCAAAGAGAGCAGGCGCCTCGCGGGGCGGCGTTTTCGGCAAACGCCAGCCGCGAGCGGCTCCGCGCCGGACCTCCTTTTGCCACGCGATCCCCCCATCGATCGGCGTCTCCCAACGGCGCTTTGCAGTGTACGATCCGCTGACGGCGAGGAGGGGGGCGACCCCCTGCGCACCGCCTCTATACTATGCGCCCACGGCACGATTGCCTGGGAGATTCGCCATGTCCAACCTGGTCCGATTCAGTATCTCGCTCGAACGGTCGCTGCTGGGCCGGCTCCGGCGATTGGTTCGACAGAGCCGCTACACGAATCGCTCGGAATATGTCCGCGACATGATCCGCGGACAGTTGGTCGAGCAGGAATGGGCCGACACCCAGCAGGTCGTCGTGGGGACGGTCACGATGATCTATGACCACCACGCGCGGCAGTTAACCGATCGGTTGGTGGACATCCAGCACGACCACCACGACCAAATCCTGGCCACGACGCACGTCCACCTATCGCACGATCTCTGCGCCGAGATGATCATGCTCCGCGGCAGTGCCGGCGCCGTTCGGCAGATGGCCGACCGCCTGCGGCGGCAGCGAGGCGTCTTGCACGCGGCGCTGGCGATGAGCTCGACCGGCGAGCGGTTGAAGTAGCCTTGATGCTCCGAATGCGCCCCGGCGGGACCGGCGCGAAGGATGCCCGCCCTTCTTGTCGGATGGGTGGTCGGCCCTGCAGGAAGACTTCGCCAAGAGGGTGAAGGCGGCAATCTATATTGATTGATGATTGTATCTGGCGTTCCCGGCGCCGAGAACGCTGCGCGCAAACGTGAGAC
>CAZERK010000255.1:0-5680 GCA_964514515.1 uncultured Planctomycetaceae bacterium | reverse complement strand
CTTCTCGCGCTCCGGCCGAGCAGGAGCTCGGCCGCTACACAGTCAGGAGTCGCGTGCATCCATGAAATGCTATAGTCCCGGCCTGCACGGGACGTTCAATCGCAGCTTGACGCCGCCGACAGAGACCAGCGACCCTCAAACCGACCCCGTCCATACCAGCGCCGCTCATAGGAAAGAAACCAAGCCGCCCAGAAGCCACAGAACGGCCAGCAAGAGCACGGCCCCGCCGCGGAGTTCCTTCTCGGCGTTCAGCTTCGCCAGCACGGCCACTGTACCGACGAGCGCCGCGCCAAAACCCCTGAAACGCATGGCGATGCCGGGCTCGCCCCCGCTTCGATGCAGTCGGATTCCCGCCATCACGATAGAAACAAGCAGCAACGGCCAACCAATCCGACCGGCGATCCGCTCCGCGAGAATAGAACCTAACCCAAAACCCCGTTCTCCCGACTGTGCAAGCGCGGGAGGATCGTCGAATGCTTCAGATCTCGCCCCTCACCCTGCCCTCTCCCCGGCGGGGAGAGGGTCTTGGGATAGGTTCTAGTCTGTCTATCATCTGCATCTTGCCGCCCACGGCGCCGCTTCCGCCCCGGCCTGTCTCGCGGATCAAGATGGCGCCCACATTTCGGGCAATACGCTTCCTGAATGCCGCCGCCGTCGCGGCCGCACTTCGGGCATTCCTCGTCAGGCTTAAGTTGCATCGCAGCCTCTTTAGCGCGGTGCATCGGACTGCTGCACGGCTTCAGTCCAACGCCGGCTGCACCCGTCTACGCCCGGCATCCGGCCGCGCGCACGAACGCGCGCACGCGACGGGCGTCCAGTCGGGCCGTTGTACGGCCCTGCACCTTTAAGCTGGTGCCGACGATGATCCCGTCGGCGACTGCCAGGCAGGCCGCGACGCTTCGGGCCGCTGCGCCGGAGCCGACCCAGACGGGCCGATCAGGAACCGCCTGCTTGATGCGCCGGACGATGGCGAGGTCGGTCGGTGCGCCGGTCGCCGGGCCGCTGGCGATCAACACGTCCGCCCCGCCGCGATAGGCCGTCTCCTCCGCCGCCATCGCGACGTCAGGCTGGCTGATGGGAACGGCGTGCTTCACGTGGACGTCGGCCGCGCTCATGACGTGCGGCGCGCGCTGTGCCCTTCGTCGCGCCCGGGCGTAGGCCGGCGCCTTTCTTGTCGTCAGCCGCCGCGTTTTGAGAGCCGCCGGCCTTGGCCGGCGGGTAGCCGCAAGACGCGCACGGCGATCCTCGTTTTCGCGCTCGCGCTCCCCTTCGGGTCGCGGCTCTGCCCGTTCACGGTTGCATGCGCCCGTCGCGGCCGACCGCCGGCTCGGCCGTCTTCTCGCGCTCCGGCCGAGCAGGAGCTCGGCCGCTACACAGTCAGGAGTCGCGTACATCCGTGAAACGCAATAAACGACGCCGATGCGCCGCCTTCCGAGAGCCGCTGGTCTTGGCGCGACCAAGCCGGAGTCCGACAGGCCTGTTACGGTTCCGCTCCATCCGCATTAGAATCACCGCGTGATCGTCGGATGCGGGGCAGCCGCCCCGTCGTGCAGAGGAAACACCGATGGCCGGCCAGCCCAGCGCGCGAGCGAACGACTGCGTGATCTCGATCCGAAGCCTGCGCAAATGCTTCGGCTCGCGGCAGGGCGGGACCATCACCGTCCTGGACGACGTCAGCTTCGACGTCTCTCGCGGCGAGACGATCATCATCATGGGCGGCAGCGGCTGTGGGAAAAGCACGCTGCTCAACTGCCTCATCGGCGAGTACGCCGTCGACGGCGGCTCGGTCTTCTACAAGACCAAGGACATGCCGGAGGCGGTGGACGTCGCGGGCATGGAGGAAGGGCAGCTCAACGCGATCCGCCAACGGTTCGGTATCCTCTTTCAGAGCGGCGCCCTGTTCAACTCGATGAGCGTAGCGGACAACGTCGCCCTGCCGCTTCGCGAGCACAGCTACGTCGATCCTTCGATCATCGACATCGTCGTCACGCTCAAGCTCCAACAGGTCCATATGCTCCAGCACCGCGACAAGATGCCGTCGCAGCTTTCGGGCGGGCAGAAGAAGCGGGCGGGCCTCGCCCGGGCGACGGTGCTGGACCCCGAAATCCTGTTCTATGACGAGCCCTCGGCCGGTCTCGATCCCGTGACCAGCGCCGCCATCGACGACCTCATCATGGACTTGTCCAAGAAGCTGAACGTGACCAGCGTCGTGGTCACGCACGAGATGGACTCCGCGTTCCGCATCGCCGACCGCATGGTCATGCTCGAGAAGGGCCGCGTGCTCAAGATCGGAACGCGCCGGGAGTTTGAGCAGCTCCGCGACGCGCCGGCCGAGTCGTTGTCGAGCCGTGAGGCCGTGCTCATGAACCAGTTTCTGAACGGGTACACGAGCGGGCCGTTGACGGACGCCGACGGCATGACGCAATACGAGAAGCTGCTTGTCGGAGAGAGAACGTCCTCGTCGGGATGATCGCGAGCGGGCGATAGAGACTGGCATGCCGGCTCGTGCTTTGCGTCGGCCGTCCCGGCTCGCCGGGAACGCTACGCTCGGGCGCAAACCGGTTTGAGTCAGGACCGGATGAACTGAGTCTTGCCACGGAGCCGTCGATGTCGAAACAGCGTCACACGTTGACCGTCGGGGTCGTCACGCTTGTCGTGGTGCTGACGATCTTCCTCATCCTCATCTGGATCAGCCGGCGCGTCGGCGGCGACATGCGCGAACTGACCGTCCGCTTCAAGTCGACGCCGGCGATGCCCAGCCTCGTGCCCGGCTCGCCCGTGCTCGTGGGCGGCCAGCGCGTCGGCCGCATCGTCCGGGCCAGCCTGGAGCCGCACGTTCCTCAACCGTCCGCCGACGGGCCGTCCGACAAGGCGGCACCCGCCTGCCCCGCCTACGACGTGATCGTCCATGCCGAGATTCGCAGCGACCTCATCCTGCGTTCGGATTGCCAAGTCGTGGCGGAAGGTCCCCCGCTCGGCGGCGACGGCATCGTCAAGATCGATCTCGGCGCGACCGGCGACGGGCTGCCGCCCGACAGCGTCATCGACGGGGCCGATCCCGGCGGCTTCGGCGCGATCCTCTCGACCCTGCAGGCGGAGTTCGATGGCACGAATCCCGGCAGCCTGCTCGGGCAGATCAAGGCTCAGTTGGACCCGGACGGCACGGCGTCGCTGATGGCCAAGCTGCTGCAGTCGATGAGCGACATCAACACGCTCACCGCGGCCTTGAGCAAGGAACTGGGCGACGCTGAGAAAGAGACGCTCCTGGCCAAGATTCACGCCATCGCCGACAACATCAACATGGCGACGGGCGCGCTTCGGGCCGAGTTCGATACGCAGAAGCCCACCGTGCTGCTCAGCAAGATTCACCTCGCGCTGGACTCAGTGAACGACGACCTGGCGACCATCTCCAGCGTCCTCAAGACCAACGAGCCGATCATCAACCGCACGTTCCAGCACGTCGAGACGACGACGGAGAACATCGCGCGCGAGACGGATGCGACCAAGAGCGACAGCCTGATGGCCTATTTCAAGAAGGCCGGGACGCAGTTGAACGCCGCCTTGGACGACATCAACGTCGTCACGGGCACGCCTCGTCAGGTCGTCGTCCTGAACCGCGAGAACATCAACAAGCTGCTGGCCAACTTCAAGGAAGCGTCCGATCACATCAAGACCGGCGTGAAGTACGTCGTGCGGCATCCGTGGCGACTGCTCAACGAGCCGCCGGCGACCGAGATGAAGCAGCAGGCCATCTTCGACGCGGCCCGGAGCTTCGCCGAAGCCGCCGGCCAGATCGACGATGCGGCCGCTCAGCTTCGCGCTCTCGCCGAGATTCATCAAGGCGCGATTCCCGCCGACAGCCCCGATCTGGCCCGAATCCAGGCCGACTTGAAGCGCACGCAGGAGAAATACGCCCAGGCCGAACGCGAACTGTGGCAGCAGCTCAACGTCGAATAGCCGCAAATGTGGCAGCCTCAAGGCTGGTTAATCCGAGTTGCTGTCGAGTTGGAATAGCTTCTGGTTCTGGTTCAGCCAACCGATCCGGGCGAGCATCACGCGCAGAAACATCTCGCCATCCAGCCCGGCGAAGGTGCCCGTTTGAAGGATGGGCGGAAGCGACTGGGCGACGATGACCTCCTGCATCAGGTGCGGGATGGCCTTCAACTCGGCCCGGCTGAGGACGCGCACCCGGTCGTATCCGTTGAGGAACTGTCGAACCCTGTCTTGATCCGCCTCCTCCCGCCAGGTTGACAAGTCGCGCGTGCCGACGACCCAGGAGAATTGAAGGCAGCCGTTCGCAGCGTCCAGGACGGGCTGGCGGATGCAGGCGGAATCGTGATCGAGCACGGCGATGACGCGGCTGCCGCGATAGAGCAAGTTCCCCGGATGCCAGTCGCCATGCACGACTTGTCGCGGCCAGCCTGCCAGGCCGGTTTCGTTCGCCGCCTGAGCAGCCGACTGGTAGGCCGTCCGCAGGGCTTCGGCCAATTCGTTGACGGACCGCTTCGACGCGGCGTCCGGGCGAGCGGCCGCCAGCGCCTTCCGCAGCGAAGTCAAGGAGTCCGGCACGACACGGGAATCGTGGCAGGCGGTTTGGGTCGGCTCCTGGGCGACGTTGAAGTCGCGGAGCAGTTTGTGATAGAGCCCAAGCATCCTGCCGGCCTCGAACGTGGCGGTCGGGCCGCCGTCGTAGGGTCGCCCCCTCACGAATTCGTACAACTCGTACGCGGTGTCTCCGAGCCGCAGGCTGGAGCGGTCGTCGGTTCGTGTGCGGACCAGCCGCGGGATCGGGTAGTTCCGCAACGACAGGTGCTGCTGCAAGCGATGGGCGAGTTCCATCCGATCCAGGGCGACGCGACCGGGCGGCCGCCGTTTTAGGAAGAACTTGCCTCGGTCTGACACCACGAGCACCTTGGCCGAGGCGTGCGCCCCGCGAGGGAATTGTCGGATGCCGCGGATCGCGCCAAGGTCGTAGCGCTCCAGCACGCGCGACAGTTCGTCCTGGTCGAACTCTTCACGGTTCGGCGGCATTCCCGGCAGTTTACGAGCCTCCGATGGTTCCCGCACCTGTGCAGACGCGATTGACCGGCCCAGGCGGATTTGCGATAGTCCTCAAGGCGCCTGTCGCCGTTCTGGCAGACGCGCTTGGTCAATTTCGGCAGGTGAGGATTCGGCGATGCCAGATTGCGTGATCGGTTTGATCGGCGGGACGGGCTTGGGACAGGCGCTGTCGACGGAGATCAAAGGCCAGCCCTGCGAGGTCGAGACGCCTTTCGGACCGCCCAGCGCGCCGATCATCCGAGGGCGCTGGCACGGCGTGGAAATCGCCTTTCTTCCGCGTCACGGCCCGGCGCACACGATCCCGCCTTCCGCCGTCCCGTTTCGCGCGAACATCTACGCGTTGAAGGCGCTCGGCGTCACGCACATCCTCGCCAGCGGCGCGACGGGAAGTCTGCGAGAAGAAATCCGGCCGCGCGATTTGGTCGTGCCGGACCAGGTCATCGATCGGACGACGCGACGCGTCGGGACGTTCTTCGACCAGCCGGGCGTGGCCGTGCACGTCGAGTTTGCCGAACCGTTCTGCCCGACGCTGCGCCGGCTGCTGCTGTCGGCTGGGCGGGGGGTCGGCACGACGATTCACGATCGCGGCGTTTACGTCTGCATGGAAGGGCCGGCCTTC
>CAZERK010000254.1:0-5710 GCA_964514515.1 uncultured Planctomycetaceae bacterium | reverse complement strand
CGCCGACCTGATGCACGACGCAGCCGGAGCCGCGCGCAGCCGCCTGTTCCGCACCGCCGCAGGGACCGGACGCCTGCCGGACACGTCTCGCCGTATCCGACGAGCAACCTTCCCCGCACCGCAGCGCCGTTCTCCACGCCGCAGCGTCGCTAGCTCGACCGCGCCTCACGGGATCGCCGACCGGGCTCCTCTTCTCCTGAAACGGGGCTTCGCGCCGCTGGATCGTACAACACGAGCAGGAATTGTGCGACGGAACGCGGCATTGTGAAGCAACGGCACCGGGGCAGGTCAACAAAGGGATAAGACGCCTGACAGGACCGGGACTGTCGCTCGGCGATCGCGGCAATCGCTGCCCCAATCGAGGTTTCGAGCGCGCCTGTCCCGGTTTTGGTAGACGCTCTGGGGTTGCGTCTCATGATGCCAACGAGCACGGAACTCCAGTTCGCGCGGATTCGCGTGAACCGCTCTATTCGCATCAGTCCGCCTCGGCGGCGGCACGGGCGCGCTTGGTCTTGGACCTGGATTTGGGCGGTGGGGCGACTTCACCGGTCAGGGTGCGGTGCAGCTTGCGGAGCGACTCGAGCTCGATCTGTCGCACACGCTCGCGGGTTAGGCCGATCTTCGCGCCGATCTCCTTCAGCGTCATCGGTTCGCCGTCGTCGTCGAGCCCGTAGCGGAGGCGGAGGATCGTCGCCTCGCGGTCGTCGAGATCGCTGAGCAGCTTCTGGATCATCTCCGACTCGGCCTCGTTGAAGACAACCTGGTCCGGCGGACGCGTCCGTTCATCCGCCAGCATCTCGGAAAGGAGCTGCCCGGAGTCGGCCCCTTCCGACTGCGTGGGGGCGCTATAGGCTCGGACCGCGCGCTTGATGATGCGCACCTTCCGCTCGGGCAGCCGCATTCGGTCGGCGATCTCCTGAACGGTCGGCGCGTGGCCCAGCTCCTCGGTGAGTTCGCGGTGCACCTGCTTCCAACGGGCGATCATCTCCACCATGTACGCCGGAATGTGGACGGGCTGCACGGCGTTGATGAGCGCCCGCTTGATGGCCTGCTTGATCCACCAGCCGGCGTACGTGCTGAACCGAGAGCCCACGTCGGGGTCGAACCCCTCGACTGCGCGAAGCAGGCCGAGGTTGCCTTCCTCGATCAAATCCGACAACGGCATGCCCCGATTCGAGTAGGCCTTGGCGATGTTCACGACGAGGCGGAGGTTTGAGCGGATCATGCGTTCGCGGGCGAGGTTGCCCTGCTGCTCAAGCTCCTGCTTCGCCGCGAACGAGATCTCGCCGTTGGCAAACCGCGGCGAGGCGTCGAGCCCCTGCGCAATGGCCCGGGCCAGCGACTGCTCCTCTTCCGCGGAGAGCAGAGGGCTCTCGTTGATCTGCTTGAGATACTGTTGTAGGCCGGGTTCGACTGCGATGGTGCGGACCCTCCCATAAACGGACGGAGGTCGACGACAATACCCCGATGGACGGCGGAACGGGCCGTTTGCCTGCTTGGTGGCGCGCGGCGGTCAGGGGTCGCGCGCTTTTGTACTGATCGGCGTCGCGGCGCATTCACTTGCCTGAAAACCGCGCCATCAAGGCATCCGCAGGGCACAGCGCCGTCTCCGCGGCATGCGTTGAGCGACTCAGACCGTCAGCCGGTCTCGGTATTCTAGGGCCTTGGCAGTCTGATTCGCCAACGGCCTGCCCGCGCGTGCTGGAGCCACATGGCGTCGGCGGCGCCGACAAGACCGCTCCAGCATGTGCGGGCCCGAACCCAATGTCTAGGGATTCTTCGGCAAGAACCGCGGGCGTCGGTGGCTGGGCGCGACCGGCTTCATCCTTCATCCGGATCGGAGCGGCTGAGAAGGCGATCGGAGAAGGCTCCGCGGAGCTGCCTCGGCGGGACTGCTAGGCCTTGTCCTCTGACGTCGAATCGGCGTCGGTTTGGTCGTTTTCGACCGCTTCTTTGGGTTCTTCCAGGTGCTGAAGGACCATGTTCGGGCTGATGATGTCGGTCGTTTCCTCGCCGCTGCTTCCATGTAGGCCGCCGCGACGCTGCCGCGGCGCCCCTCCAGCCTTGGCCTCGCCGCCGGAACCGGCGCTCTCGGCAGCCCAGTCGGCCCGCTTCTTGGAGAGGCCGATCTTGCGCTCGGCCGTATCGACCCGGAGGATCTTCACCTCGATCTCCTGGCCGATCTGAACCTCGTCGTGTGGGTCGTCCACGCGATGGTCCGTCAACTCAGACACGTGCAGGAGGCCTTCGAGGTCGGATTCCAGTTCGACAAAGACGCCGAAGTTCGTGATCTTCGTGACCTTGCCCTGGACGATCATGCCGGGCACGTACTTCTCGGGAATCGCCCGCAGCCACGGATCCTCCGTCAGTTGCTTGAGGCCCAGGGCGATGCGCTGCTTGTCCTGATCCACCGACAGGACGACGCATTTGATCTCGTCGTTCTTCTTGACCATCTCCGACGGGTGGCCGATTTTCTTCGTCCAACTCATGTCGGAAACGTGGAGCAATCCGTCGATGCCTTCCTCGATCTCCACAAATGCGCCGTAGTTTGTCAGATTGCGGACCTTGCCGCTGACGACGGTGTTCGGCGGGTATTTCTCGGCCACCTTGGTCCAGGGGTTCACCTCGGTCTGCTTGATGCCCAGCGAGATTTCCTGCTTGCCCTTGTTGATGTCGAGGACGACGACCTCGACTTCCACGCCAGGGCTGAGCATCTCGGACGGGTGCGCGATTCGACGCGTCCAGGACATCTCCGAGATGTGGACCAACCCCTCGATGCCGCCTTCCAACTTCACGAACGCGCCGTAGTTGGTGATATTGACGACCTCGCCGCGAACGTGGGCGCCGACCGGGTACTTGCTCTCCACCGCCTCCCACGGATTGACCTGCGTCTGCTTGAGGCCCAGGGCGATCTTCTCGCGGTCCTTGTCGATCGTGAGGACTTTGACGTTGATCTCCTGGTCCACCTTCAGAATCTCGCTTGGATGGCTGACGCGGTCCCAACTCATGTCGGTGATGTGCAGCAGGCCGTCGATGCCGCCGAGATCGATAAACGCGCCGAAATCCGCGATGTTCTTGACGATGCCGCTGCGGATTTGACCGACCTCGATCTCCGACATGAGCTTGGCCTTGGCCTCCGAGCGCTCCTGCTCGATCAGCTTCCGGCGAGAGATCACGATGTTGCGCCGCTCGATGTCGATCTTGAGCACGACGGCTTCCATCGTCTGGCCGATGTACTCGGCCACGTCGCCAGGCCTTCGCGTGTCGACCTGGCTGGCGGGCAGGAACACCGGCACGCCGATGTCGACCAGCAAGCCGCCCTTGATCTTCCTCATGCACTTTCCGCTGACGCGATCGCCTTCCTTGCAGGTGGTCAGGATGCGCTCCCAACCGCGGATACGGTCGGCCTTGCGCTTCGAGAGCAGGATGTTGCCGGTGTCGGATTCAATCTGTTCGAGGAGGACCTCGATCTTGTCGCCCGGCGCGATCTCGCTGGGATCCTCCCATTCGTTGAGCGGGACGTAGCCCTCGCTCTTGAGCCCGACGTCGACGACGACTTCGTTTCCGCTGATGCCGACGACGCGACCGTGGAGAATCGAGTCGGTTTTGTAGTCGGAGACCGTCTCCTGGATGGCGCCGTCGAGCAGTTCCGCGCTTGTGGCGCCGCCCATCGCGGTCTCCAACTCCTGGTTGATCTCCTCTTCAGAAATGTCGATCTGGGACAGCAGGTCTTCTTGATTCATGGGGGCGTCCAACAGTCCGGCAGCCAGCGAGCGTCAGCCGCCAACACAATGCCTTGCGGTATCTCGATCGTCCGTCAAACGCCCGCCGTCTGTCGTGAGACGAGGGCAAGCGGTCGGCGTGTTCGAAGGCGCGATCGAGCGGCACCGAGGCGATGGCCCGGCGCCCTGAGCCTCTCGTGCGCCTTTCCACCCCTGCGGAACGTCCGCGGTTATTCATCGGGCGGAAAGGCTGAACCCCGTAATATACCGCGGGTTTGGAGATGTGCAAACCGCCATCAATATTTTGTTGCCGACTCCGCATGTGGCAGATGATCGCGTTGCCGAGGAAACCCATGGCGTTTCCGGCGTGCCGGGATTCTCGCACGACACGCTGGGTCCCGCGAGAGCGCCAGGCAAGGCGCTGCCATACGAAAGAGCCCCAGGCGTGGGGGCCTGGGGCTGTTGCAGCGCGCATCGTTGCGTCGCGTCTCGCGCCGCAGGACCTGCGTTTCGGTTTTGCGTCTGCTCGACGGGCAGGCCGAGTTCGGTCAGTTTGTCGACCATCGCCTGGAACTGCTCGCTGCCGGTCCGTGCCGAGTCGGGGCCCCAGTCCCGCTGGGCCGCCCAATCGAAGTACGCCTCCCACGCCGCCGCCAGCGGTCTTGCGCGGTTCTGCAGCGTCCTGCCAAGGCTGATCGGCTGCGACTTCGGCGCGCTACGCGGGTGATGATGTGAGCGCCGCCGGCTCACGCCTTCGATAGGGGAGGGGCGTCTGGGCGGCGGCCGTTGCCGAAGTGTGCGGCGTCGGGACTGCCGAGGGGCATTCCCCAGCCGAGCTTTTCGATCAGCGTGTCCCAAGGTTGCCGCCGGGGGTTGCGAACGAGCCGGCATCGGGAGCGCGAGCGCCGGATGGCGATGTGCGTGCTGCCCGAGATGGGTCGGACGAGTTGGCCGTCGAGCACGACCGCGGCGCCCTCGCAAGCGGGAAGCAGTCGGATGCCGACGTCGCGCTGCGGCTCGACGACGACCGGGCATTGCGTGAGCGAATGCGGGCCTTTGGGTGTCAGGATGATGGCATCGACTTCGGGCTGGAGGATTGGGCCGCCGCAGGACATGTTGTGCGCCGTCGAGCCCGTCGGCGTGGAGACGATGAGTCCGTCGCCGATGATCGTCGTGAGGGGCCGTTCGTCGACGGTGACGGCCAGGGCGATCGTTCGGAAGGGGGGGCCGACTCGAACAACGCAGTCGTTTAGGGCGGCGGCGCGGTGGGGCGTCTCGTTCGGCGGGGAGACGGTCACGCTCAACATCATCCGTTCGCTCACCAACACGGGGTCGTTGAGGATCCGGTCGAGGTCCTGCTCGAGTTCGTCGGCCGTGAAGTCGGCAAGGTATCCGAGCTTGCCGAGGTTGACGCCGACGATTGGTACAAGATGCCGCCCTAATGCTTGAACGACCGACAGGAGCGTGCCGTCGCCGCCCAGGACAATGACCAGATCGGCTTGCGTCGAGCGGACGGTCTTCGGGTGGCCCGAGAGGTCCGCCCCGACAAGCAGTCCCCGATTCTGAAGGATCCCACGAATCCGCTCGAAGATCGCCGGGACCTGCGGCTTATGCGCGTTTCCGATCAGGAAGACGCGGCCGAGCGGGGAATTCAAGTTCGACGGCATGCCATCATCCTACCCTATCGACGCAGCGCGTGAAGGCCGCACGCTCGTGCGCCGCGTCTGCGGGGACGGTTCCGGCTCAGGCTGCGCGTCGGTCTGCGGCACGTGTCGCACGGAAGCTCAGTCCGTGCTTGCCAAGCGGCTTGCACTGCGAAGGCCCGAGCTTGACCTGTGGCCGCCCGCCGACCAGAGCCGGCCGATGGGGTCGCGCAACTCTTTGCGATGCATTGCGTTAGCGATGTACAGCAGTCTAGATGGGTGGGTCTGGGAGGTCGTTGTGGTCGGACACCTTGGGACGACGAATAATCGCTACGTGCGAGGCTC
>CAZERK010000253.1:0-5717 GCA_964514515.1 uncultured Planctomycetaceae bacterium | reverse complement strand
CGCCTGCCTGCTGGTTTGTCGGTTCGGCAACGGCGCGGTTGACTTCACGGCTCCCGTATTTCCGTCGCTCGCCTCAGCACAGTCATCTGAGCAGATCACGTTTCGAGATGGCTTTCTGCTCGCTGACGCAGAAGCACATAACCGCTGGAGGAACCTGGAGGGCGAGGAGGTCTATCGCTGGCGCTCTGGGATCAAGCATGACTGTGCTGGTGTTGCTGAGTTGCTTGGTGTGGCCGGCGCTTGGCGGAACTCCGAGGGCGCCCCTGTTGATATCGAGCCGGATTACGTATACCCGATGCTCAAGGCATCGGATCTCAGTAACGGGCAAGTTGAAGCGCCGCGCCGTTGGATGCTCGTAACGCAACGGAGCGTGGGTGAGGATACTTCCAAAATTGCGGCACGCGCGCCTAGGACATGGGAGTACCTGCAGGCAAATGCGGAGCGGTTTGATCGCCGTGCCAGTATCATCTACAGAAAACGACCCCGTTTCGCGATGTTTGGTGTTGGCGACTACTCATTCGCTCTCTGGAAAGTCGGTATTGCCGGTCTTTACAAGAAGATTGATTTCAAGGTGATAGGTCCTTATGAAAACAAGCCCATCGTACTAGATGATACCTGTTATTTCGTGGCATGCCGCTCCCAAAACGAAGCCGCGTTGATTGCGGCTCTGCTCAACAGCGCAATGGCTCGCGAGTTCTACTCTGCATTCGTATTTTGGGATGCGAAGCGGCCCATTACTGTAGGGTTGCTTCGAAGACTCGATCTTCGTCGGCTCGCCGCTGCAATTGGGAAAGGGGCTGAGTTGGAAGAGGCGATGGCATCGCACCAAGTCAGGCCATCCGATGGCGACCGCAGGACTCTCTGGGACTTCTGAGCCTAGTATCTCATAGCCGGCGGATGCCGCGTGCGTTTCAGGAGTCGGATTTCAACCAGGAGAAGCCTATAGGACATTCAGATACTTCAATTTCAGACGGTACTGCCCTTCGGCTTGATCGTTGTCCGAGACTGGTGATGCTGAACAGTCGTTGTAGCTGGCTTCCTTGGAGTACATGAGGCTCTGCTGAGCAGCGACGGGTCGTCCGTGCCGATTCCGAACCGCGCTGTTTTCCTCGCGGTGGCCATGGAAAACTGCTCGGACTGACGAAGCCGGGGCAATCACGCAAGATGCCTTGGCAGGTGTATCATGGCGACTGAACGGATACAGAAGGTGCTGTCCGCTGCGGGGTGCGGCGCACGGCGGGCGTGCGAGGAACTCGTGTTGGACGGACGCGTGAGCGTCAACGGCAAGGTCGTTCGCACGTTGCCCGTGCTCGTTGACCCGGCGGTGGACCGGATTTACGTGGACGGTCGTCGGCTGTCGGCGGCCCGGCCTGTCTATTACCTACTCAACAAGCCGCGCGGGGTGTTCTGCACGCAGAACGATCCAGCCGGGCGGACCCTGGCGACCGACCTGCTCGTCGGCGTGCGCGAGCGCGTGTTCCCGGTCGGCCGGCTCGACGCCGATTCGACCGGCCTGCTCATCCTGACGAACGACGGCGACTTGGCTCAGAAGCTGACGCACCCTCGCTTCGGCGTGCCGAAGACCTATCGCGTCGAGGTGGACGGACGGCCCGACGCGGCGAGCCTGGTCCGGCTTCGCGAAGGCGTCTGGCTCTCGGAAGGCAAGACGGGCGCGGCGGGCGTCCGCGTCGTCCACGGCGAACGGAACAAGGCCGTGCTGGAGATCACGCTGCGGGAGGGCCGTAACCGCGAGATCCGGCGCATCATGGCCAAGATTGGGTACAGGACGCACCGTCTCAGTCGGATCGGCATCGGCAGGCTGTCGATTCGCGGCCTGCCGCTGGGGGCCTACCGCCGACTGACGCCGCAGGAAGTCAGCTACTTGCAGTCGCTGGCCGAGCAGTCCGCCGTGAAAGCGAAGGCGCGACGCCGCCCGCCGTCCGCCGAGCGCGGCAAGAAGCGCGGACGCGGCCGGGGCGCCGCCTCGGCCGATCGGGATCGACCCCAGCTTGCGGCTAGCTGCGACTCGTCGGACAGCCCCAACGCCCGCGTCGGCCAGAAGCCTCGGCCGGCCTCAAGGCGTCAGCCAACCCCGAAAGGTCGGCCAAGCCCGAAACCCCGGCGAGATTCCAAACGCTCGGTGGTTTCCAAGTCGCCGGTTGGTTCCGGGGCTCGGGCCGGCTCCAAGACTCCGGGAGGCTCGCGCCGTCCGCGCCGCCGAATCCTGCGGCCGGATTCGTAACCGCGAACGAGACGTCGCGTCCCGAACGATCCATCGGCAACAACCGCCGGACGACGGTCCGTAGTCGGCGACCCGGGTATCGCCGGAGTTGTCGGCGCGACAGCGGCGGCCCCCCTCAAGCACGGAAGCATGTTGCCGAAATCGGGCGCCGAATTGAATACGGGGTTCACCGGACGCTTACCCCTCGAGCGCCAATTCGCCCGCTGGGCAATCGCATTCTCGCCGGGTTCGCTCGCACGGTGTGCGCCGGAACAGAGCCGTCCCGATGGATCGGGACGAGCGAGGGGTCTTCACACCGAGCGACGTGACCGTTCCCTTGCGGCTTGCCCTTGGAGCGTCGCGAAGAGGGTCGCGGCTCTGTTTAGGCCTACCCCGTCTGGGTGCGTCGTACGAAAAGGCAATTGCCCAAGGCTCGCACGTCGCGGGCGCCGTCGTGCCTTCTACTCGACGGCGCGGCGCGGTAGGGTTACGGCATGGACCGTCGCAAGCGAAACCGCCTGTACGTCTGGCTGATCATCCTGGGGCTGGCGAACTTCATGCTCTACGCGACGTTCTACGCCGTCATCGGAGGCGACGCCCAGAACGGCGGCATCCGCGAGAACGGAACGTGCTACGTCCGCGGGCATCACGTGCATCGGCTGATCGGCTACGAGCAGGACGTGCCGCGATGGGTCTGGATCTACAGCTACGTGCATTCGATCAGCATCTGGCCGTCCATCGCCGCCGTGCTGCTGGCCATGTTGATGCTCGCTCGGCCGCACATCATGGCGACTTATCAGCAGGGCATCATCCAGGGCTCGACGCTCGTCACGATCATGGCCACGGTCATCGTGCTCGTCACGAGCGTGGCGATGATCTGGTTCATCGTGACCTTTGCCTCGCAGTTGATCTACGGGCCCGCGGCGGGCTGACCGCCGACAGCCGCCCGAACGAGAAACGCTGGCGCTCATGACTGACGCCGTGTCAACGCCGAAGCCCGCGCCCGAGCCGCCGCCCCCGCCGCGGTCGTCGGATCTCTCGACGCCCGATTCCTCGGCGCCTGATCCGTTGTCGCCGGCACGGAGGCCAACGCCCGATTCGTCAGCTTCCGACGCGCCAGCGCGGGCGAAGCGGTCGGCGCGGAGATCGACGTCTGATTCACCGGCACCTGCTTCGCCAACCTCCGATCCGACAACGTCAGCATCGCCTGCGCCAACGAGCTTGGCGGCGCGGCCGTCAACGCCCGATCCGTCGGCGCTGGAAGGCCCGTCGACGAGCGCGTCGAGGACTGACATGCAGGCGGAGGAAGGTGCGCCGGCGTCCGATCCGGCGCAAACGTCGGCAGCCGACGCCGAGAGCCTGATCGCCCGGGCCATCGCGCACTACGAGCATCGGCCGCAGCAGTTGGCGATGATGGAGGCCGTCTCCAAGGCGATTCAAAACAACCGGCACCTGCTGGTCGAGGCGGGGACGGGCGTCGGCAAGAGCTTCGCGTACCTGCTGCCGGCGATCGACGAGATTCTGACGCGCGGCCGGCGCGTCGTCGTCTCGACGTACACGATCGCCCTGCAAGAGCAGCTCATCGGCAAGGACATCCCCGCCCTTGCCAAGACCGTCGACGGGAAGTTCAAGGCGGTGTTGGTCAAGGGGCGGCAGAACTACCTCGGCCTGCGGCGACTGGCGCAGGTCAGCCGTCGGCAGAAGGCCATCTTCTCCGGCGAGCAGGCGCTCGAGCAGCTTCATCAAATCGAGGACTGGGCCTACCGCACGCGCGACGGCTCGCTCTCGGACCTGAACTTCCAACCTGATCCCGCGCTTTGGCATCGCATCCGCAGCGAGAGCAACAACTGCATGGGCGCTCGCTGCGAGCATTACAACCGCTGCTTCTACCAGCGGGCCCGGCGACGGGTCTACGACGCCGACCTGCTCGTCGTGAACCATGCGCTCTTCTTCGCCGATCTGGCCCTGCGTCGCGGCAACGTCAGCATCCTGCCGGACTACGACGTGGTCGTCATGGACGAGGCGCACAACATCGAGTCCGTGGCCAGCGACCATTTCGGCCTGAGCGTCTCGAACAGCCAGATCCGGTTCCTGCTCAATCAACTGTTCAACGAGCGGACCGGCCGCGGCTTCCTCGCCATGCTGGAGAATCCCGAGACGGTCAAGCGCGTGATCGAGAGCCACCGTCGGGCCGACGCCTTCTTCGCCGCGCTCCAGAAGACCCACGGCGGCCGCGAGAGCACCGTCCGCCTGACGCAAAGGAGCGCCGTGCCCAACCTGCTCAGCCCCGCGCTCGTCGAACTGGCCGATTCGCTGAAGGGGCTCCGCGGACAGTTCGAGCGGCCGGACGATCAATTCGAGCTCAAGAGTCTCGCCGACCGCTGTCGCGAGATCGCCTCGGACGTGCAGGCCCTCCTGGAGCAGCAGCACGCGGATCACGTCTATTGGCTGGAGTTCGCCGGGGGCCGAGAACCGCGGACGACGCTGCGAGCGGCGCCGCTTTGCGTGGACGCCATCCTCCGCGAAACCCTCTTCGAGAAGACGCCGTCGGTCATCCTGACCAGCGCGACGCTGTCAACCGGCGGCCCGGACGGGTTCGCCTTCTTGCGAAAGCGCCTCGGCGTGGTCGAGGCCGACGAGTCGCGGCTCGACTCGCCCTTCGACTACGCCAGGCAGGTGACGATGCACGTCGAGTCAAAGCTGCCGGACCCCGGCGACGGGGCCTTCGTCGCCGCCGCGAACGAGCGCATTCAAGCCTACTTGGCCGAGACGTCCGGCCACGCCTTCGTCCTGTTCACCAGCTACGACGCGATGAACAAGACGGCGGACTTGCTGGAGACGTTCTGCGCCGAACACGGCATGACGCTGTTGGTGCAGGGCCAAGGCCTGGCGCGCGGCCGGATGCTGGAGAAATTCAAGAAGACGCGATCCGCCGTGATCCTGGGAACCGACTCGTTCTGGCAAGGCGTGGACGTGCCGGGCGACGCCCTGCGAAACGTCATCATCCATAAGCTGCCGTTCGCCGTCCCCCGCCAGCCGCTGGTCCAGGCCCGGATCGACGCCATCCGCGCCGAGGGCGGCGACCCGTTCATGGAATACCAGCTTCCCGAGGCGGTGCTGAAGCTCAAGCAGGGCTTCGGCCGGTTGATCCGCACGAAGAGCGACCACGGCATCGTCGTCGTGCTCGACAAACGGATCCGGACGAAGGGCTACGGCCGCCGCTTCCTCGACGCCCTCCCACCCTGCACGATCTGCATGCATTGACCACCACGCTTTGAGAGCCGTCGGCCTTGGCCAACGGGTGGCCGCAAGGCGAACAACGCGGCCCTCGGCAACGCCTCAGCCGCGACCCGTACCATGCCATCGCTGCGATGGCGTTTCTTGTTTAGCCGCGACCCGAAGGGGAGCGCGTCTACCTCCATCGCCGCGCCGTTCCGCACCGCCGGGCTCGGCGCTGCAATGCAAGAGGGCCGTCGGCCTTGGCCGGCGGGTGGCC
>CAZERK010000252.1:4375-5743 GCA_964514515.1 uncultured Planctomycetaceae bacterium | reverse complement strand
TCTGCCACCTGCACGTGGCGGCTGGCCGGCTCGTCGAAGGTCGAGGAGATCACCTCGGCGGTCGTGTGCCGCTGCATCTCGGTGACTTCCTCGGGGCGCTCGTCGATCAACAAAATGATGATGTAGGTGTCGGTGTGGTTCTTGGCGATGGCGTTGGCCATCTTCTGGAGCAGGACCGTCTTACCGGTGCGCGGCGGGGCGACGATCAACATGCGCTGGCCCATGCCGATGGGCGTCACGAGGTCGATGACGCGCATGTTGACCTCGTCGCAAGCGGTCTCGAGGATAAACCGGCGCGTCGGGTGCAGCGGCGTCAGGTCCTCGAAGCACGCCTTCTCCGTCACCTGGTCAGGCTCTTGGAAGTTGATCGCCTCGACCCGCAGCAGCGCGAAGTACTTTTCGGATTCCTTGGGCGGGCGAATCTGGCCGGCGATGATGTGGCCCGACCGCAGGCCGAAGCGTCGGATTTGCGAGGGGCTGATATAGATGTCATCCGGACAGGGGATGTAGTTATACTCGGGGCTTCGCAGGAATCCGAAGCCGTCGGGCAGGATTTCCAGCACGCCCTCGCCGTACATCAACCCGTTCTTGTTGACCCGCTCCTTGATGATCTTGAAGATCAAATCCTGCTTCTTGAGCGACACGTAATCCGTGACGCCTTCGCGGCCCGCGACCTGGTGCAGCTCGGGAATACCCATTTTCTGCAGGTCGGTGATGTGCAGCTCGCCGCGCTTGATCTTCTCGTAGCGCTCGTGTGTCTCCGCGTCCAGGGCGCTCGATCCGGCGTTTCCCCGCGGCGCGGGCTCGGCGACAAAGTCATCCGGCGCGTCGGCGTCAGGGATGTCGGCGGCGAAATCCTTGTTCTCGACGGCAACCCCGGCTTGCTCGTGCGGGGCCGCCTCCGGCCGCTCGCTGCGGACTTCGCTCTCGACAACGTCCTTGGTTCGTTTTTGTCGCGTTCGAGAAGTGCCTTGCGACTTCGCCATAATCCAGAACCTCCGATGCACTTGCGCCGAAGTCGTTAAGGGGATGCCCCCCTGTCAATTCGATCCCGCCGTCTTCGGCCGTATGGGCTGAGCTTAGGTTACGGGTACCGGCCTCGCTTCACGCACGCCGCCGGTCTCATCTTTCATGGTGTGCGTCTCTGGATGGAACTGCCCCCGAGACGATCTGTGTAAAAATACGTTCAACTTGCCTTCGCAGGGCGGCCAGGCTGGAGTTGTTGTCACAGATATAATCGGCCCTCGCCCGCTTCATGTCCAGTGGCTGCTGGGTTTTTTCTCGCCTCTGCATCTCCCCGTGCCCCCCCCCCGGGGCCGTCTCGGCGCCGAGCCCCAGCGGCTCCCCCCCCGGCGACCCCCACACCCC
>CAZERK010000252.1:0-4365 GCA_964514515.1 uncultured Planctomycetaceae bacterium | reverse complement strand
CCCCTTGGACTTCTCGGACCTCTGCCGACGGCTCTCCAAGCCCGTCTCGACGAAAACGACGGCATCGCACAGCAGATCGAGATCGGTCTCGTAGAGCAGCGGACTGTCCAGGACGATCGCCTGGACGTTCGGCTGCGCCTCCATCTGTGCGATGATCCGTTCGCGCCGGATGCCGATCCGCGGATGCAGCAACGTCTCCAGCCGGTGCCGTTGCGCCGCGTCGGCGAAGACGATCGCGGCCACCTTCTCACGGTCCACCGATCCGTCTGCCGCAAAAACGCCCTGTCCCCACCAACGGCACAGGGTCTCCTTTACGTCCCGGCAATTGATCTCCTGGTGCGCCAGCGCGTCGGATTCGATTACGCCGGCGCCCATCTCGGCCAGCATCTTGGCGACCGTCGTCTTACCCGATCCCACGCCGCCGGCCAAGCCGATGATGGGCTTATGGTGGCTGACCGTACCGTTTGGGAGTTCCGTCACACAGCCTCCGAGATTGGCCGGTTCATGGAGTCCAGCCGCACACACGCTTGCCCACGTCTGACGCAATCACCTTCTGAGGCAGTTACTGTGGGACAACCCGGTCTGCCGGGGGTGGAGATGATACCTGCCGTCGGTATCGAGGCCAGCGCATGCCCAGCGTCCGGCAGGGAGGCGCTCATGTTGCGTCGGCCCCGGAGCCGGCCCGCCCATGGCGGGTAGTCGACCCCGAAAGCCACGAAGCTTGTTCATGCCCCGCGTCGGCCGCAGGGGGCCGACGCTACACGCTGAAGACGGATCGAGGCCGGCGTCGTCCCTGCGACCCCCGCCACGGCCCGCATGTTCGCCAACGTCCTTCAAACCGATGGCCACGGCTTCCTGGCCGCGGGGACGTTTGCTGGCTCGTGCATCGCGGATTCGAGCAGATGCGAACAGCGTGAGGACGACAGCAGGCGGCGGAGATGCGGCTGCAGCAGGTTCTCGGCCGGCCGCCGCACCCCCAACACCACGCGCATATTGTACGTTGGTCCCGTCGGGAAGTCACGCGGATTCCGGAGGGATTCTCCCAGGCGTGTTCGCGACGACCGGCCGGCCGACCACGCCTCCGGGCTCTGGGATCTCACAGGCATCGTTTCCGCAGGGCCATCGCATTCTCGTCGTGTTGGCCACGGCGTACGTCTGAACAGAGCCGCGACCGTGACAACAAATAGCATCAAGCTGCTGGGCGTCGGAGAGCGAGCTAGGCGTGGTACTGCAGGATCTTACACCCCATCTAGCGTTCCACGCGGTGTCGGCGCCGCGCCCAAGGCGGCAAGCCCTCGAAGCCGAAGCACAGGTTGCTCGACTGACAAGACGCCCGTTCGATGCCATCGCGGCTGGCCTTCACTTCAGTCGCTGGCCCAGCGGATGCCGCAGCAAACGCACGAACCGCAGGCGACGCGGCTTGCGGCGCCGACCCAAGCGGCCCTGACGGAGCGGGGTGTAGAGACGCCGATGCGTTTCGCGGGCCCGGACGTGCAGTTGGACACTGTCGTACAGGCTGTCGGCCAGGGCGCTCGTCAATTCAGACGGGGCCGCCCCCAACTGGCGACGGGCCACGGTGGGCTCGGCCATGTTCAACGGTTGAATCTCAAGCGCGACAAAGAACCGATCCGCCGCCACCAGCACATGCAGCTTGTAACCTTTGCCCAGACCTCCCACGGCGCGACCGGCCCGCGCGTCGGGTCCTTACCCACGCCGCCCACCAGCAACGACCGCCCATCCAGAGCGGCCTTGTGCCCTCGCTGACCCGTCTCCTCGACCGATCTGCGATGGATGACGCGCAGCTCCTGGGACCCTTCCAATCGCCGGCTTTGCCGCGACACCGTGCGGGCATCAGGCAACGCCGCTGGACGCTCTTCCTTCAGCCAGTTGGCCGGAAAGCAGGCCCGGTGCACCGGCCGATCATGCAACGCCGACCGCAGCACGACCATCAGGATGACCCGGTCGCCACAGCGAAATCACCTCGACGGTTGCTGGTCTTCCGGGAACCAACGCGGCACGCTGTGCCAGACGGTCAGGTCTTCCATGACTTATCTCCTTGGATCGTACGCCAAACCGGCCGAGCCGAGATAAGTCTGGATGACCTCGCAAGCGACAGCAAGTCATCACCCGCCCTGTTGATGCAATTCGTTGTAACGGTCGCGGCTCTGATGGGTCCTGGGGTCGTTCGGGGCAGCCGGCCCCGATTTCCTCTCGCGACCCAGCAGCCAGAGCCCGACAACGAAGACGGCCAGATAGCACGCTGTTCGCAGATCGAAATGAACGGCGCCCCGTTCAACGGCGGCCTCCACGGCGTCCACCCCGTACAGCTCGCGCAGGCCCCACGCCGAGTCTGATCGGGCCAGCATCAGGTTGATCGCATTGTTGACGACGTGGACCAGAATCGCCGGGAAGATCGAGCCGGACCGAAGACAGATCAACGCCAGCAACATGCCGAGCAAGCTCGTAACCAGGATCTTCTCGATGTAGACGTGGTACAGGCCGAAGAGCAGGCCCACGAGGATGATCGCGTGCGCCGTGCGCGCTTCCCGTCGGATGCCCGACAGCAGGAAACCTCGAAAGAGCAGTTCCTCGCAAACGCCCGGCAACAACGCGAACACCAAGAGCATGACGAGCAGCGAGCCTCCGGTCAGAAGCTCGGCCTGTTGCTCGAACACCATCTGCGTGCCGGCCGACGGAGGGAACAGGGCAAACTGGACGGTCTGAAGGAACTGGACCAGCGGCGTCGCGGACACCGCCAGCAGCGCAGCGGCAAGCCAGTCCCGCAGCTTGGCGAGTCGAAGCGAGAACGTCGCCCGCACGTCCAGTCTGCGATACCAGGCCAGCAGCAGCACCGGCGCGGCGAAGATCAGCACCTGGGCGCTGGCGACCGCCACCTGAAGCCGCGGTCCGCTGAGATGCGTGCCCAGCAGTTGCGACTGCCAGTAGAAGTTGACCGGGAAGATGACGGCGACGGCCAGCAGGGCCATCGAGGCGGAGGGGCCGTCGCTGGGACGGAAGAAGCGGCGCTTGAGCAGCGTTCGATAGCTGCCCACGTCGCTGAACAGGACGGCCTCGTGGCCGTAGACCTTCGCCGCGACGGCGACGGCCGCCAGGGCATACAGGCAGGTCGACAACAGGCAGAGCGCCATCGCCGGCAGGTCGCGGTTGCCCAGGAACAGCTCGCGCATCATCACGACGACGTTGGCCACGGGAACGACCGGCACGATCCCCCGGAGGTCCATCGTCGGCATGTACGACACGACCATCGCGGGCACGATGGCGGCCATCATCACCGGCATCATGTAGTTTTGCGCTTCCTTGAACGTGCGGGCGAAACTGCACGCCGCCAGCATCACCGCGCCGAACAGCACGGCGAACGGCAGCATCGCCAACAACACGACGGGCGCGGCCATCGTCACGAACTTCGCCGGCTGCTGAGGCTTCTGGTCCAACTCGTGCCGGAGTCGGAGGTAGTCCAATTGTCGGTAGGGCGACGCCTCGTCTGGCCCGTTCAGCCGCCGAGTCGCGGAAACGGACACGCTGTCGGGCTGCGACATGGGGCGATCGCGCATCGAAGTCGTCCCTCCCGGCTGCGAGGCGGAAGCACGCTCGATCATCTCCTCGACGGCCAAGGCGTCGGCCCGACGGGACGGCTGCATCGAGGAGGCGAGTTCGTCCAGTCGGCTGAAATGCACCATCGCCGTCATGGAGCCGAGGTTCATCAGCGTGCTCGTCACGGCGATGGTCACGATCACGCCGAACTTGCCGGCGACGATCTGGCCCACGGGGACGGGCGCGACCGCCAACGTCTCCAACGTGGCGCGTTCCCGCTCGCCGGCCGTCAGGTCGATCGCCGGATACATGGCGCCCGTCACGGTCATCGTGACCAGGAGAAACGGGATGACCATCGCCAGGATCTTCGCGAACTGGCGTTGAGGATCGGCCGTCGACAGCGCGTTCGCGAGCAGCGGCGTCAACGTCGCCTCGCCTTGAGGCAATCGGGCGACGCGCTGCCGCGCGATGCGCTGCGCCTCGCCGCCGAGGGCGCTTTCGATCTGACCGTGAACGAAGTCGCTGCGCGGGTCCGTATCGCAGTAGATCAACTGCACGATGCGGTTCACGTTGTCGGCCGGATGCGCAGGACTTGGCGGCGGCTCGACGAGTACGCCGAGATGGTGCTTCTGCTGAGCCACCAGATCCCAAAGCGATTGGCTCCGCCCCACAACGTCGATCTTGACTTGATCGGCGCCCAAGTGCGCCCAGAAGCCGGAGGCATCGGTTGTTTTGTCCGCTCCCCCCGTTTCTGAAGCTCCCTCCGTTTCTGAAGCCCCCGGCTTCCCAACGGCTTCCTTACCGCCGGGCGTC
>CAZERK010000251.1:1050-5761 GCA_964514515.1 uncultured Planctomycetaceae bacterium | reverse complement strand
GGCTGAGCGCCGGCGGGGTGGCTTCCACGATCGCCTGGGGCGACACACTGGGGCAAAGCACGCGCCAGACTTTCCCCGACCATGCAGTAGCGCTGGAGGGCGGGGTCGATGACGCGTTGCCTCACGAGGAGACGCTGGCGCCGCGACAGGCGCGGGGCGTCGTCTTCAGCCCAACATCGCAGCGTGCCGTTCCGCTCGGCATTCTGGGCATTGCCTGGTTGATGGGCGTCGGGACGGCCGCTGGCATGGCCGAGGGCGCCGCTCGAACGAACCGAAAGGACATGAGTATCCTGCGAGCCGTGGTGGATGCGCTGCCGGACGGCGCCTGGGTTTTTGATGCGCGAGGCCGAATCCGATCCGTCAACCGCGCTGCGTTGGAGCGGTTTGGTTACCAGAAGACTGAACTGCTCGGCCGAAGCATCAACGTCCTGGTGCCGGGCCTCCTACCGCAAGGTGAGCAGACGCAGCCCCATGGCGCGTCGACCCCGGGATTGTCGGGGGACACGGACCAGCATCGCGTGCTGGTGGGCCAAAGCAAAGACGGGTCGATGGTCCCACTGGAGCTGACGATCAGACGATTGCGTCTTGGCGGCGAGCTGATGTGCCTGGTTGTGGCGAGGGAGGTGGCGGCTCCCCGGACGGCCGAAGGTCGATATCAGGTCTTTTTCGAGAAATCTCCCGATCCGTGCTTCCTATTCGATGATACAGGCATCGTGGACTGCAATGACGCGGCGCTGCGCGCCCTGCGATGCACGGACAAGCAGCAGATTCTGCATCGGCATCCTGCGGTGTTCTCGCCTGACGTTCAACCGGACGGCTCGTCCTCGCTCGACAAGGGGCGGGAGATGGTCGCGATGGGGCGAAGGAAGGGTTTCCATCGGTTCGACTGGATTCACAGGCGGATGAACGGCGAACAGTTCCCCGTAGAGGTTTCCCTGACGCCCGTGACGCTGGACGGTCGTCCGAGCCTGTTGATCATCTGGCACGACCTCACGGCTCGCCGCGAGATGGATACGGCGTGGCGCCAATTGGCGAGCGTCGTCGAGTCGTCGGAGGATGCGATCATCAGCGTGGCGGAGGACGGAACGATCCTCAGTTGGATCCTGGGCGCCCTGCGCGGCTACGGATACAGCGGGGCGGACGTGATCGGCCGCTCGTTCGATCTGCTGATTCCACCGGACGCGACTGACGGGATGGAGAATCTACTGGGGCGCGTTTGCCAGGGTGAGGCCGTTTCTCAATACGAGATGCCCCACCTGGCCAGGGGCGGCGTCATCGACGTCTCCTTGACTGTTTCGCCGCTTCAGGGAGCCGACGGGCGGTCACTCGGTTTCTCCATCATCGCGCGCGACGTGACGCAACAGAAGAGAATCGAGCGCGATCTGTCGGAACTCGCGACGCGGAACGAGTCGATTGTCTGGGTCATCGGCGAGATCGTCTACGATCGCGACGTGCCCGGTCGTCGCATCGAATGGAGCGGTCAGCCGGAGCGGGTGATCGGATACACGCTTGGCGAGATGTCCTGCGAGGAGAACTTCTGGCTCGCGCTGATTCACCCGGATGACCTGCTTCGGATTCAGGCGGTGCTTGCCAAGCCGCCGTCCGAAGGGGGCGTGGTTGAGCTCGAGTACCGGGTGCGACACAAGGACGGGCAGTATGTCTGGGTGTACGACCGCGGGGCCATGCACTACGACGAGGCCGGAGAGCCGATCCGAATCATCGGCGTCATGTGGGACGTCACAGAGCGGAAGCTAGCCGAGGACGCGGTTCGGGTGAGTGAGGAGCGGTACCGATCGGTCGTCGACAACATCCGCGAGGTGATCTTCCAGACGGACCTGGACGGCCGCTGGACGTTCCTCAATCCCGCGTGGAGCGACGTCACCGGACATTCCGTGGCGGAGAGTCTGGGCCGCGGCTTCGCGGAGTTCCTGGCTGCAGAGGATCGGGAGCGTTGCCGGCGCATTTTTTCGATGCTGGTCGACGGGCGTAAGCGGTATACGCGCCATGAGGCACGGTACATGACGCCCGACGGCGCCGTGCGATGGGCCGCGGTGTACGCCCGGCCGATCACCGACGCGGACGGCGTGATCAACGGCGTTGCAGGCACGTGGGATGACGTAACGCAACGGAAGCAGGCGGAGGAGAAGCTGCGCCAACAAACTCAAGTGTTGAAGGCCGCGAACATGCAGCTCGAGGCGCAGCAGCAAGAGCTTCGCGCCCAGCAGGAACAACTACAGTACATCAACGAGCAGCTCACGACGGCGTGGGATGCGGCACAGGCCGCCAGCCAGGCGAAGAGCGAGTTCCTGGCCAACATGAGCCACGAAATCCGCACGCCGATGACCGCCATCCTCGGTTACGCCGAGCTGCTTCGGGAGGAGGTCGGTCAGGCTGCAGGCTGCCGTGGGCAGACGGAGGCGGTGGACACGATTCTGAGAAGCGGCACGCACTTGCTTCAGATCATCAACGACATCTTGGACCTGTCGAAGATCGAGGCGGGGCGCATGACCATCGAGCGGACGAAATGTTCGCCTGCGCGACTGGTGGAGGAAGTTGAATCATCCATGCGCGTGCGAGCCATCGGCCGGGGCCTGAGCCTCGACGTCGAGTTCGACGGATTCCTTCCCGAGACCGTGGAGACCGACGTCACGCGCCTCAGGCAAATTCTCCTGAATCTGGTGGGCAACGCGATCAAGTTCACGGAAGTCGGCGGTGTACGGATCATCATTCGCATGGCCCAATTGGAGGAATTGGCCGACCTGCTGTCGGCCCAGGCTGATCGTGGGACGCAGCCTTCGGGGCACGGGTGCTCCGACGCCGCTGCTCCGACGCTTGGAAAGGGCCCGTTTCTCCGGTTCGACGTGATCGACACGGGCATTGGCATGAGCGATGCCGAGATTGCCCAGCTCTTTCAACCCTTTCGACAGGCGGACGCATCGACGACACGGCGATTCGGCGGAACGGGTCTGGGTCTGACCATCTGCAAACGCCTTGCGCGGATCTTGGGAGGAGACATCTTCGTGCGGAGCGTCCCCGGCAAGGGTAGCACGTTCACTTTTTTGGTGGAGACCGGCGCCCTCGAGGGCGTCAGACGACTCTCTCCGGAAGAACTCTCGATGCTGCGACGGCCCAGCCTTCTCGAACGTGAAGGCGGCGTCACGTGTTCGAAGCTCGATTGTCGGATCCTCCTGGCGGAGGATGGGCCGGACAACCAGCGGTTGATCTCGTTTGTATTGCGCAAGGCCGGCGCGGACGTCGTGGTGGTGGACAACGGCCAAGCCGCTGTCGAAGCCGCGACCAAATCGAACGAGCAGGACGCCCCATTCGACCTGATCCTGATGGACATGCAGATGCCGACGATGGACGGTTACGAGGCGACCCGACGTTTGCGGAGCCTTGGATACAAAGCGCCCGTCGTCGCGCTCACCGCACATGCGATGTCGGGCGACCGGGAGAAGTGCCTGGAGGCTGGCTGCGACGACTTCGCGACAAAGCCGATCAACCGTGATCGGCTGATTCAGACGATCGTCGAGCAGTTGCAGCCCAGGGAGCCATGCGAAGCGACCTAACCGCGAAGCGGGTCACGCATGTGGGGGGGAGGCAACGCGCGGCTGCGGCGCAGAACCTGACTCCGTGGCGAGGCGTTGCGGCCGATTGGCTGGTTGAGACGGTTCCGCCGATCGGAACACCTGGGCCACGCGGGAGCCGAAAGCCGGTCACATTTCGGCGACAGCAAGCTGTTGGGAAGGAACCTGCGGCGATCGCCGCGACGTCCCATCACCCAAAGGGCGCGTTTCTTCGACCTGGAACTCCCGGGCACCCTCGGCGTCCTATCCATCCGCGACAGGCTGACAATCGAGGCCGGTCAAGGCGTCGATCTCCGCGGACGCGGTGCAGCGCTTCAACGCCCTAGCGTCCGCCTCCTGCCCGAATACGTCCGCCGCGCGGGCGAGCCCCGCCGCGGGGAGGCGGCGTCTGTGGACGCTGTTGGCCGCTATCGCCGGTTGGTTGGGCGGTGGACGGCTGTTCGCCCGGCTCGCGCTCCTCGGCTGTGAGGCTCCGAAGCTCAACCAGGATTCCCTGCTTCTTGCCGAAGACGATCACGGCTTGGATTTCCTGGTCCGCCTCGAAATCCCCCAAGGCCAGGGGAAACCTGGCGGCGTCGACGTACGTCGTTACGGCGTCGATCATTTTCAGCTTCAGCTTCTTGCGTGGCGCCTTCTCGGGGACCTTGGCATTGGGATTAGCCGCGAGCTTGGCTTCGATGTCTGGCCATTTCCGGTCGCCCATCGGGACGGCTTTCAAGACGATCGTGTCGCCCTCGATGGCTTCGATCTTTCCTGACACCTCGATCGTCTCAAACGTCAGCCCGCGGAGTTCCTTCGGCGTGCTTGCACGTTTGTTGTCAGGGGGCGTCTGCTCTCCCACGAATCCCCAGTCTGCCGAGCAGAAGAGACCCTTGATGAAGACGTCGTTAAAAGCCTCCGGTTCGAAGTCGTGTCCTGCCAGGCTGATCCGAAGAGTCTCGCTTTTCCGGACGCGCAGCTTGAGAATTCGGCCACCGGTGTCTGGCCGCACCGTGAGGGTGCCGATGAGGTTGTCGTCTCCCTCGGATGCCTCAAACTTGTAGATCTGGCCCTTCTGACTGCCGGGCTGAAGCACATCGCTCTTCGGAGTCTCGCGCGGGGCCCTCGTTGTCTGCGTTTGGCTC
>CAZERK010000251.1:0-1040 GCA_964514515.1 uncultured Planctomycetaceae bacterium | reverse complement strand
CTCCTCCGGGGTCCTCCTCCGCGCGCCCTCTGCCCATAGGCAGTCTCTGCGGCAAGCAAGAACGCGATTAGCCCCATGACTAACGGAATGCGGCGGAAGAAAAGCGGGATGCGATGAACGGCCATGAGGGTACTCCTTATGGGATGCGCATAGCGGCTTGGTGCGTGCGTCGATCCCCCGTTAGTGCACGCGCGCAGTATAACCCGGGCGATGCATCGCCACAAAAGAATTATAGCCTCCGATTGTTTGATGGGGCGGGCGCGTTTGAGAGAATTCGGTCTGCGAAGCAGCGGGCGGGCAGGGTCTGGATATCAGGAGCTCGCGGCAGGTCTTTCACGCGGCTCCGTTGGACGAGAAGCCGGCGTATGGGTCGGGTCGTCAGGAGATTCACCGGCGGAAGGACTGCCGTTCCTGCTCGAGTCGTGGGCCAGCCATGCGTTTCGCAACGCCGGGCAGAGGGTCTCGGCGAACAGTCGATGGCCTTCGACGTTGAAATGGAGGTCCCCAGGCAAGTACAACGTGAGGCCGTGCGACTGCGCCTCGCGAAAGCGCGGGAGCGGGTCGACGACGGCGATGCCGTGTTCCGCGGCAATCTTCTTGACCAGGCGGCCGGGTCGGTCCAGGTCGAAGTCTGCGGCCTCGAATTTCGTATGGGCAATGGACCGCAGAAGTTGGCGACGGTCGACGGCCTGAATCGCGGGGATCACGGCGACGACCAGTAGTGCGCCGTTTGAACGGACGGCCTCTTCCAGCCGCACCAAATCGCCATCGAGCCGGCTGAACGCCCTCTGCATCGTCAACGGGGGGTTGAGCAGGGCCGGCCGAAGGTTGTCGTCCAGCATTTCGTACCCCGCCAACTCCTCCTTCAGGCCGAGTCGCACAGCCGCGCGGGCGATCGATTTGTTGGCGTTGACGGCTTCTTGACAGAACGCGTAAAGGTACAGGCGCTCGCGAAGGAACACCTTGAACGACCGCAGAGGCGCGCCGTCCTCACCGCCTTGCGGCGACCCGGGTTGGGGGTGCTCCAACTTGGCGTTCAA
>CAZERK010000250.1:0-5796 GCA_964514515.1 uncultured Planctomycetaceae bacterium | reverse complement strand
TCCAAACGCACGCGCGAACGGCCTGGCGCGCGATCCCCGTGGCCGCCGAGCGTTTGCGTCGCTGCCTCCTGATCCATGCCCGCGCTCGCGGATTCGCCTCCGTCGCGCTCGATGGCGATGCCGGCCTCGTCGCCCGCTGAATCTCGTGGGTCGCCGACGCCTCGCAGGGCTGCGGCGATAGCCGTGATGGAATCCGCCTGGAGCTGCTTCTCCGTGCCGCGTTCAGCAAGGATCGTGGACGCGATGATCCGACCTTCGCGCGCCCATTGCACGAGCGTATCGATGTCGGCAGGTCCGTATCGGCTGCCGTCGGGTGAGATGACGAAGTAGTACACAACAACGTCTCAACGAGCCCGGCCCTTCCAGACGCCCGGCGGATGGATGGCACAATCGGTTCTGAGAAGCTGTTTCAGATCCGCCCGTTTGTGGCGCCGCCCGGCCTGAAGTCCGGGGCTGCTTGACGCCGTTCGTACGCTTTGAAGCGCACGGTCCGTCGCCGTGCTCGGTCTCTGCGCTGCCCGTCGTTGCCGCGACGTCTGTGCGCCTCGTGACGCACAATCAGTCGCCCTGCTCGATCTCCGAACCGGCCGTCACCACCTCGCCGGGCTTCTCGCTGTCCTGACGCGCTGCCGGCGGGGAAGGTTCGGGCGAGGACGGGATCGCCGCCGCCTTGTTGACATCGACCGGAACCGGCGGGACGCCCTGCGGCGAGACCGGCGCGAGTTGCCGGCCCGTCAGGTCCGTGATCCGCGCAGCGACGGCGACCGGCACGCGCGCCGAGGGGCTGAACTGCTTGGACGACGTATGGATGCCGACGCGGCGCCCGATGAGGAAGTCCGCGTTGACGTCCAAAGTCGGCGGGATATCGACGTAGGCGATCGTCGTGCCGGTATCGGGATTCACGAGACGGTAGCGGCGTTGCGTTGGCGAAAAGACGTGGCTCCGTCGCAGTTCGCCCTCCAGGTCGAAGTCGTCGACGATGGCCTCGGCGCCGCGGCGCATGAGCGACATCCGATCCGCCTGCAACCGGGCACGAAACGCCTCCAATTCCTCAGCGCTCGCGGCGTCCTCGCCCCGGGCCGCGATCAACTCCTTGCGATTGTTGAGCTGGCGAATGCGAATCGCGGCGATCTGTGCAGGCACGTACTCGTCTTTCTGGGCCGCGATTTCCTCATAACGCTTGATAATCGAGTCGAGATCCTGCTCCTTGAGCGGCCGTCGCAGCTCCGCATGCAGGAGGTTTTCGACCTGTGTCAGCAGCACGTCATAGCGGTTTCCTGCAGCAGCCGGGCTTCCCGGATCGGTGCCGCCTGATCCCATCGGCTCTTCGGCCGTCTGCGGTGTTGCCGTGCGTGCGGTCCCACCCGTGTCGCCGGCCTTGAGCTCGTCGATGCTCGGAATCACCTCCATCGGCGGTTCTTCCTGCCCGTGCAAGGGTTCGCCAGCCATCGCTCCAGACGGCGGAGTTGCGTCATCCCCAACCGTGGTCTCCATCGGAGGGCTTCCCAACCGCGGCTGAACGGCCGTTCCTCCTGTCATCGAAGGTTGAATCGCTGCAGGTCCTGCCGTCGACGGGCGAGCCGCCGAGCCCCCGACTGTTAAGGGTTGAACCGCCGGTCCCGCGGTCGTCGTCTGCGCAGGCGCTTGCTCAGCCGGCATCTGCGACGGAGGCGTACGCACGTTCGAATACCGTTCGAGCAGTCCCGTCCGCATCCGGGGCGGCACCGGCTTGACGTATTGCTTGGAGACGTACAACGTCGCCTCGCGCGGCGGGGCAATTTTGTAGAAGCCTTCGGCCTCGCCGAGAATCTGAACGGTTTGGCCCTTGGACACGACGCATTGCGTGGCGGTCTTGCGGCTCTCCAGGTGGCTGCCGGCCCGCACGTACACCCGGTCCTGCCGGACCGTGCCGGTCTTGCCGCGCCCGGCTCGATCGACCATCGCCTGATCGATGTAGCTGAAACTGTCGACCGGCGGCATGATCTCGTACCAGCCGTATTTCTCGCCCAAGACGAGCACGCGATCCCCGACGTTCAGCTTGGTTGTCGGATACCAGTTGACGCCGGCACCGCTTCGCACGTAGACGTTGTTGCCGCCGATTTCCCCTTCCCAAGGGAACCGAGTCACGTCCACCGCGTCGCCCGGCTGAGCGATGGCCGCCCAGGCGCCCGGAAAAACGACAACGAGGATTGCAAGGGAGATTGCCGTTCGCATGGGACCACCTCCATGTTCGTCAGCAGTAACCCGGTGCGCACGAACTCCCGCACCGCCCGTATGCCCCGATCGACAACCGGCGCAACTGACCCGCGGTTACTGCGGCGCATGACGTTACGTTGCTGCGGCCGGTTTGTCAACGAATTCCGCCCGCCCGACATCACGATGCAGGGCCATCGCATGTTCCGAAGAGAGGATGCCGAGGCGGTCAACGCGACGAGAGCACGATTGCCCTGGCAGGACGATTCGTGACAACGCCCCGATCGTTGGGCTAAGATCCTGTCGGCCGGAGCAGACAACGATCGAAGGAAGGAGCCCGACCGCCCCGTTGCTCGTCTATGCGATCCGTCACGGAGAGTCCCTGGCCAACGTGGGACGGGACGCCAGCCTCAACTCCGGTTTGTCGCCGCTCGGGATGCAGCAGGCAACGGCCTTGGCGCGGCGGTTCGAGAAAGCCGCCGTCACGGCGATCTTGAGCAGCCCGTTCTTGCGATGCCTCCAAACGGCCATCCCGATAGCGAGAAGGCTGGGTCTGCCCGTCCGAATCCATCCGCACCTGAGCGAGTTTCACAATCTGCCTGCCGGAACGCACAGGGCTCTGGGCGTCGGGGAGATTGACGCGATCTGCCGGCAGCATCCTAGCGTTCAGCCCTGTCCGGATTACTCCGGCTCGTGGGACTGGCCGGCCGCGGACGAGCCCCTGGACGACATGATTCGGCGCGTTCAGGCGATAGCCGGCTGGCTGAAGTCCCGCTACAGCGGCGGCAGCGACGCCGTTGTCCTTGTTAGCCACGGCAGTCCGATGGCTCGACTGATCGAGGCCTGGTTGATTGACCGTCCGGGACCATCGTTTCGGTTCACGATCGATAACGCGACGGTCGCGGCGCTGCGATACGTCGAAGGCGTCAGCAGCCTCGTCTGCCTGAACGAGACGTCTCATCTGAGGGAGCTGCCTGTATCACCTCGCGCGAACTACTCGGAGGACGGCTCGATCAAGCCGGAGCCCGCCAGCAGCTATTGGTGAGCCGGCGGCGCGGTTTTTTGCCGGTCTGCCGGACGCCGGGTAAGATCAACTGCGATCCCGACGGGGGCAGGCGAGCACGGGCGTTGAGTCCTGTTGATGGGTCGGACGTTGAGTCTGCGGCGAACCAGGAAGCTGTTTCAAGACCGCCCGTTCGCGGCACCGCCTGGATTGAAGTCCGAAGCTCGCTGCTGTCGCGAGACGGCTCTTGAAGCGATCGGCCGACACGGTTCGCATTCTGCTCCTGTAGTTCTGAGAGGTCACGATGCACGCGACGCCTGTTGATGTCGGATCGTTCCAGATCGGTGCAGGCGCGGGATTCGCGTTGATCGCCGGCCCGTGCGTTATCGAGTCGACCGAGCATTGCCTGAAGATCGCGGAGGCGGTCGCGGGCATCTGCCGCCGTCTCGGTGTCGGCTACATCTTCAAGAGCAGCTTCGACAAGGCCAACCGGACGAGCATCCACGGCTTCCGCGGCCCCGGCCTGGAGTCCGGCCTCAGCACGTTGCAAACGGTGAAGCAGCGGGTGGGCGTGCCCGTCCTGACGGATATTCACGTTCCCGATCAAGCGGCCGCGGCCGGCGAGGTTTGCGACATCGTGCAGATACCGGCGTTCCTGTGCCGCCAGACGGACCTGTTGGTGGCGGCGGCAGCGACCGGCCGCATCATCAACGTGAAGAAGGGCCAGTTCATGGCGCCCGAGCAGATGGAACAGGCGGTCATGAAGATTCGGGAAGCCGGCGGCAAAGGCGCCCTGCTGACGGATCGTGGGACGTTCTTCGGCTACGGCCGACTCGTCAACGACCTCACGTGCATCCCGATCATGCAACGGTTCGCGCCGGTCGTCTTCGACGCGACGCACAGTTGCCAGATTCCCGGAGGACAGGGACACCAATCCGGCGGCTCTCCTCAGTTCGTTCCGCTGCTTGCCAAGGCGGCCGTCGCTGCCGGCTGCGACGCGCTCTTTCTCGAGGTGCACGACCGACCGGCGGAAGCGAAGTCCGACCCGGCCACTGTTTACCCGCTGGATCGGTTGGACGCCCTGCTCACGGCCTGTTGCCGCATCCGCCAGGCTGCGATGGACGGCTGATCCAACCCGCCCAAGCCTCCGACCGGCATCTCGCCGTTCGACAGGAGACCTCGCGATCTCCCGTTCTCCGCGGAACGCCCTCGCAGGCCCTCATCGGCGAAGCACGTCACGAATCTTCTCGTTCGTGACGGGACAGACGATCCCCCGTTCCGTCACGATGCCCGTAATCAGCCGGCTGGGCGTCACGTCGAAGGCGGGACAGAAGCACGGCGCGTCCGCCGGCGCCACGCGGGTCCCGAGCACGGTCCGCACCTCGTCCGCTTCGCGATATTCAATCGGGATCGCCTCGCCGCTCTTGAGCGAGACATCGAACGTGGAACTGGGCGCGGCGACGTAAAACGGGATCCGGTGCGCCGCCGCAAGCACCGCCACCCCGTAGGTCCCGATCTTGTTCGCGGTGTCGCCGTTGCGTGCGATGCGGTCGGCGCCCGTGACGACCAGGTTGATCTTGCCCTGCGCCATGAGCACGGCCGCCATGTTGTCGCAGATCACGGTGACGTCGATGCCGCCCTGCATGAGCTCCCATGCCGTCAGCCGGGCGCCCTGGAGCAGCGGCCGCGTCTCGTCCGCATAGACCTTGAACCGTCGACCGTGCTCGTGGGCGGCGTACATCAACGCCAAGGCCGTGCCGTACTCGCTCGTCGCCAAAGCGCCGGCGTTGCAGTGCGTCAGGACGCCGCCGCCCTCCTTGATCAGATGCTGGCCCTGTCGCCCGATCGATCGGCACATCTCCGCGTCCTGATCGCGAATCGCATGGGCTTCGGCGAGCAGCGCGTCGCGTGCCTGGATCCAGGCGCACCGTCCGAGACCGTCCGCCCGACGCCGCATCCGATCCAACGCCCAGAAGAGGTTGACGGCCGTGGGCCGGCTCGTCGCCAGGTAGTCGCAAACGTGCTGAATCGTCGCCCGCCACGTGTCGTCGCTGGGAGCGAACTCGTGAAGCCCGACGACGACGCCGTACGCCGCGGCCACGCCGATCGCCGGCGCCCCGCGAACCTGCAACGTTTTGATGGCGTGCCAGACGGCTTGCACCGTCGTGCACGCAACGTGCACGACCTCGCCCGGCAAACGCGTCTGATCGATCAGTTGAAGTGCCCCGTGCGGTTTGACGGCCGCGTCCCACCATAAAGGCCGCAGCGGTTCACGTTGTTGCGTCATCACGGTCTCAAAACCCATCACGCCTCGCGACGGCTACCAAGGCATCGCGCGCGCCTTCGCCTCTATCGCTCCGCTTCGGCTTCATCGCACGTTTCGTCGACTTGGATGATCGTCTCGATCTTCGGCGGGAGGTCTTCGGGGCGAGGTCGGGCGAAGGCCTTGGGACCCACCTTCGCCGCCGGCATTCCCTTGAGCTGGGCGATAGACATCGTGAACTTGCCGTCGTCCTTCGGCCAGATGATGCTGATCGCGTGCGGAACCTGCGGGCCACCCTCCCACGCTGGGCGGTAGTCGTCCAGAAACGCGCTCATCG
>CAZERK010000249.1:733-5818 GCA_964514515.1 uncultured Planctomycetaceae bacterium | reverse complement strand
CATCGAGCGGACGCGAAGCGGTCGCGCATACGTGCCCAACGTGGACATCATCGAGAAGCCGGATGAATTGCTGCTTCTGGCGGACGTGCCGGGCGCGACGGCGGACGCCATCGACATCCAGTACGAGAAGGGCGAGTTGTCGATCCACGCGACCGTGACGCCCCGGCAGGACGAGGAAAAAACGACGTATTTGCTCAACGAGTACGGGGTCGGCGACTTCTTCCGCGCCTTCCAGATCGGGGAGGGCATCGACCAAAGCAAGATCGAGGCCGAGGTCAAGAACGGAGTCTTGTCGCTGCACCTGCCCAAGACGCAGGCGATCAAGCCACGGAAGATCACGGTCAAGGGCGGCTAGGCCCAGCTTCGCGCCCACTATCTTGCACGTGACACAGCGGCCGGTCCGCCGCGGCGGATCAGGGAACGGTCCAGGCGCCGAGCACGAAAACGGCTCTCCGCCGCGGCGGGGCGCGGCTCTGTACAGACGTACGCCGTCGTCGCCAACACGGCGAGAATGCGATTGCCCTGGCGCCTAGGCGTTGCGAAGCAGTCCCGAAGGCGGGCGCTGATGGGAACTACTTGACCGTCTTCTGAAGGTACTCCAGGGTCGCCAGCGCGGTCGTTAGTTGAGGGCTTTGTTCACGGCCCTCGGCCGCCTTGGTCAGCAGGGCCGCCGCCGCATCCTGCGCCTCACGGTCCGGCTTGCCGCCGACGGCCGCAGCGATCGTCGACTTAAGAAGTTGAGCCGCGGCTTGCCCGATCTGCGTCTGCCACGCGTAGTCGCGCCCGCTGATGGTCCCTGTCGGCGTCTTGATGGAGCTGGCGAGAAGCAGCTTCTCGGCCTCACCGTACTCCTTCGCGGCCAGAGCCAGGGCTTCGACGGCTTGGGCCTTCAGATTCTGAACGACATCGGCTGGCAGGGGGGTGGATGCCTCGGCAGAACTGGCATCTGCGATAAGGGCCTCGGCTTCGTGCTCGTCCTGAAGGGCCTCAAGCTGCCGCGCCTTGGCGAGGGCGAATTCGAAAGCCACCTCTGCCCGGAGGCAGTGCGCAGCCGCTTCCGTGTCACCATCCTTCTTGATGCGGTCCAATCGCTCATCGACGGCATGCCCAGACGACATCGACGCCGCCGCATCGCGAGAACGATTGCGTGTAGCGGTGACAGCGTTCTGGGCGAAGGAGGAAGCGGTCTTCGAGGCCGCGTAGTAATCATCCCACGCCTGCTTTGCCGCCTGTGCGTGCGATCGTGCCTTCGCGTGGAAGTCCTGCGCCGCATCTGCGTGTCGACGAGCGACGGCGTCGCATTCGGCAATCTCCCGCCCCAATGCGCTCCTTTGGGATTCCACAAAGGACGCCTGATCGTGCAGCGTCTTGGCCATCCTCTCCATCGCTGCCAGAACCTCTCTGCCCTGGGCCAGACGGTTCATCAGGTCCCGGAGTCCGATTTGCGGCGTGCCGCCTTCGTACATCGGAAGGGCGTCAGGGTCACGAGCGTCGATGCGCTCCGCGTCGCGCAAGGTCCCGTTGCGCAAGGTTGCCGCCTTGGCTTCGACCTCTCGCAGTTCAGCGCTCGTATCGAGGTACTGCTCACGGTCAACTGCGGAGACCGTCGCCCGGGCAATCGACAGTTCGGCCAACGCCTGACGCAGTTCGAGAGCCGTCTGCTCGGCCGCGTCGCACTCTTCCTGCAGACTGGCCACCTGCTGCTCAAGCCCGGAGACGGCATGCCGATGAGCGGCGATCTGTCCGTCGATGGCAGCCTGCATCTGTGCGACGTTCGCCGACAGATGATCCGGCACCTGGGCCGCGAGAACTTCCGCGCGAAGCCGGACGTCCGCCGCGTCGCGCAGCCTCTCGTATGCCGACGCCCGAAGGAGGGCCGCCTGCTTCTCTTCGAACAGCGCCCGGTTGGCGTGCATGCGAGAGACAGTCTGAAAGTAGATGGCCGCGACACGAGCCACTGCAACGTGACTGCCGGCAAGCTGGGTACCGTGTTTCATAGCGCGCAGAGAGTTGACGGCTGTCTCGGCATCCTGCCGCAGTTTCTGGTTCGCGGCGTAGCAAAGGGCCTTCACGCCGGCAGCCTCTTTCGCAACGTCGAGCCTTGCGTTAGCAGCCGGCGTGTCCGTAGCTGACATCGTGCCTCGCGACCAGTCTCGCTCCCACGTCGCGTGAATCAACGCCGCCGTCTGCTCGAGACCACGGAGCGACGCCTCGTCCAACGTTGCAGCTCGTTCGTCGACGTCGGCTGAGCTGGAGTCTGCCCGCGACAGACCGTCTGTGCGCAGGGCGTCGCTCAGCCGTGCCAGCGCCTCCATGTGTGGCTGCGCACCGAGCACGACGCGGCGGATGTGCTCCACGTCCGCAGACACGGCGGCTTCAAGACCGGCATCCTCTGATTGAAGCAACCCTAGGTAGAACGGTGACCCAACCATGCCAGCGGTGAGAATCACGGCGATTGCCGCGCCCACGACGGCGCCTACGGATGAACCTGACTTGTCAGCCACGGTGCATGCTCCTTCAGAATCGCCTGCCCCCACGGTTGTACGGTTGTCGCGCGTCCGGGAGCGTGCCTTGTGCGCGCGAAGGCGCAGCATAGCCACCTATGCCCGAACCGGTCGGCCGCCAGCGCTACGCCGCACGCACACAATCGCCAAGACGCATTTCGCTCGGAAGCAGTAGGCGGGTCTGCCGGTCAGGCCTTCCCCCGGAAGGCGCGCGTCCAACACATTGTAGTTACTATATTTACCAGGGAATCTCGGCGAAGTCAATCATCCTGAATGCCCAAGAAACGGTGTTCGCTGCTCCAGGTCCGCCCCGGTCGTCATGGAAGAAACCCGAAGGCCGAAGAAGCCACGCCGGTTCCGCCACCTCGGCGTCTGGGGACTCGCGCCGTCGTATCCGCGCACGGTCACGGGATGATCGAAGGGGGGCAGATTGTCCCACCCGATGGGACCCAACGCAGTTATTACAGGATGACAAGAGTCCGGCCGTGCCCCACGCATCGCGCTGGACGTGTCCACGGGGCGTGGCCTTATCGGTCACGCCCAGGCCGTTCGTCAAGATGCATCTGCGAAAGCGCATCCCGAAGCGCCTGAGGAGACCAGCTCACGACGACGTATCGGTCCGTCACCTTCAGAGCGGGGCCCAGAATACCCGCCTGTAGGAACCAAACACCATCCGAAGTGTTCCGGACTTTGAGCCGTACAAGGGCCGACTCGCCCCGCTTGGCCTTCTCGTTGAGGTAGCGGCTCCAGGCCGACAGCAGCGTGTCTACCGCCAACTGAACCGCGCGACGATCGTCAATCTCAATCGCGAACGTCAGAGCGAACGGGATGCGTAGCGGATGCGGGGGGTAGTCGAAGACCACGACGTTGTCGCCGAGGTGGTCGATGAGCGAGGAACTGATGTCGACGCCGGATTCCTCCTGGAATCGCTGCCAGATGCGATGGTACGTCTCCACGCTGTCCTCCGAGCGGGCAGCGACCCATGCTCTCGGCAGATTGTCGACCAACCAGCGGGTTGGCACGTTGATGATGCCATATCGCTGGGCATCGCGCGGGATGATGCGCCGCAAGTGCGCGGGGTAGCGCGTCGGATCACTGTAGCGGCGCAACGTGTCCTCTCCATTGCGTCGGTAGTACCGAAACCATTTCAACGCGCGTCCGTCTCGGCCGATGGCCCAGAGATCGTGCGTCATATTGTCGGCCTCGAGGGCTCGGACGACGCGCGAATGCCGGCCGCGTGCCGCGCCGCGCAGGCGCTGCTCGAGCGTTGACAGCGCGATGAACCACTGCGCCTGGGCGCAAGCGCCGTCGACGATGGCCGAGGCCTGCTTGAACCAGACGTCGTCCGCTAGGCACGGGCGCTGGCCGTCATAAACCTGGGCGATGCGGTCGAACGCGCCAGCCCCAAATGTCACGACGAAGAAATCGTCCAGGCGCCCCCATTCCCAAATCGCCCAGCCTGGGAGCCGCTCGTCGGCTAGCCTTTGATAGGGATGGGTGGCGGCTCGTTGGGAGGTCAACTCGGCAACCGAGGCGTTCGTGTAGCGAGAAATGACGCGGTTGAGCTGGTCGAGCACAATCTGCTGCTCGCCGTTCGCCCGGAAGACAACGGCTGTCTGAAGGTGGCCGAGCTTCAGGCTGACGTGCTCTCGGGGCTCGCCGCCTTCCTCGTGCTGCGTTCGGACGATTCTGCTGGAGACGTCCAAGAGAACCAGGGCATGTTCAAAGCGCCCTAACAGCGGCAGAGCGGAGGCGATGTCAACGTAGACCTGGCCCTCGTCAGGAATCAGCCCGCTGGCATTGAGGAAGCCGAGCACCGAGCTGATGGAGACGGGAGCGGCGGACGGTTGCGTAGAGGGCGTGGTTTCGGCTGCGCCTGCTTCTGCGGCTGCATCGTAGGGCCGTGCCGTATAGACGACCAGGGAATCGGCTGGGATGAGCGCGGTGATGGGGACGACTTGCGCATCACGCCGGTCCTGCGGCCCCGTAGGACCGTCCGCGGTGGCGGGGTTTTGCGCGATCGCGAGCGCAAGGTAGACAAGCAGCGACCAACGCATCGCCCGTCGGGCCGTCCATCCGTCGGCCCCGATGCCCCTGCGGGGCAGGATTGAAATCGCGGTCACGGTCGCCACCTCGGCTCGCTACACTCCGCCTGAACAACGCGGCCAGGACCCTCCACAACCAACGTGCAGTCTCCTTCGGCCTCACGCTGACGTGCATGTAGAAGGCACGCTGATCTCCAATGCGGCCCAACGGCGCCAGTTTAATCCGGGCTGGCTGGCGTCGCCACCGGGGACCGAACCTCCTCTTCGTAAGTCGCGGACCACGGGGGCGCGTCAGCCTCGCCGTGGCATCCCGCTCTCGGGGATTTCCCGCCGGCACGGCCCGTCGGCGGACCGGCTGCGCCGGCTCGAGAACACGCCGTTGCGTCCCCCAACGCAGGTTGCGAGGTCAATCCCAAACCAAACACCCACGTTATAGCCAGACCTGCGAGCGTCGCCCCGCCGCTCCGGCCCCCGACAAGCGCCGAGACGCGGGAGCCCGCGGAGGCGCGGTTGCCGCCGTGGGGTTTTAGGGAATA
>CAZERK010000249.1:0-723 GCA_964514515.1 uncultured Planctomycetaceae bacterium | reverse complement strand
GTTGTTGATTACGCCAAGGAGCAGCGACCCAATGATGGCGCCGATGATATTGCCGCGACGGGCCATCGGCAGCGCGCGATGCGCGTGGATGCACGTCGCCGATACCCGCTTGCAAGCAGAGCAGGGCGACTAATTACGACACGCTTACTGCGCAGGACAACACAGAGGAAGACCTCACGGATGCCGCGACTATCCAAACCGAAACGCCGACGTGCGAAGGGGGGCTCCGCTCGGCCGACATCGCGGAGCAACGCCCGTGCGACAGGCAAGCATCAGCGTAAGCACGTGACGGGGACAACTTGCTTCCCCAAACTGACAGAAGGGGGGGCAATTTACGGAATCGGAGTGCTGCTAGCCGTTGCGAGCGCGTCGGGCAAGGCGGCGGCCATCGCGACCTGCCGCGCCGAAGCGTGGCGATCCCGCCCGGGCGAGGCGCCGCGTCAAGCGTTGCTGAAGCCGGCCAACGACACCGCCACGGCCAATTTGCTAAACGGACTGGCCCACCGAGCCCGCTTCAATCTCGCGAAGGCGATCTTCCTCGGCTCGCACACGCACCGACTGCTCTCTCAGGCATCCGGGCTCAAGACCGGTCCGCTCTATCACCACCTGCGCGGATTGCAGCAGGCGGGCATCATCGAGAGCAAGGATCGCAATAGCTATGGTCTCACAGAGATCGGGACGCGCCTGCTTCTGGTGGCCGCCGCACTCGGCTCGAATATCAAA
>CAZERK010000248.1:0-5822 GCA_964514515.1 uncultured Planctomycetaceae bacterium | reverse complement strand
ACTCGGCCCGATCCTTCTCGCTGCGTGCCAGCGCTTGGGCGGCGGCCGCGTCTTCTTCGGGCGTCCGCCCGCGAGGCCGAGTCCCCTTGATCGGGCGCGTGACGACCTCGCCTCCTCGAACGGCTAGAAACAGTTCCGGAGACGAAGACAAGACAGCCCACGCGCGTCGCGTCGAGGCTGAATCGGCCGGCAGGGATGTCGGCAGGTACGCCGCATACGCCGCCGGGTTCGTCTTGCACAATCGCTCGTACAACTCGAACGAATGCTCGTGCACGGAAACCCGGCAGCGCCTAGCCAGGTTGACCTGGAAGATGTCGCCGGCACGGATGTACTCGAGCGCGCGTTCAACCTTGGCCAGATAGGTCTCCCGCGTGTCGTCCCAGGCAAGCTGCGGCGAGGCGTCGAGGCCGCTCGCGTCGTTGCGACCTGCTGACCCTCCCGGGCGGCGGGCCGCCGTCTCGTCGAGATCGCGGAGATCGGTCAATTCCGAGAGCCCGCCGTCGCCGGCTCGATGCGCGAACGCCTCCAAGGCGTCGAGCCTTGCTTCGAGCGTCGGCCGGGGCCCGTTCCGCAAGGACCGCGGAAGCTCCGCACCGGCAACGGTCCACGAATCCGTAACCGCGTCGTGAACCAGCACCGTATCGAACAGCGCCCAAGAAGCGATTGGCATCGGCTGTCCGTTGCTGGCTGCGCCGGAGGTGTCGGCCCCGGAGATGTTGTTGACCGAAGAGCGTAGCGGGTGAAAGCTCGCCGAAGGCTCAACGAAGCGGCCGGCCTCGTAGGCCAAACAGCCGATCCATCCGCCAACGAACGGCACGTCCGGCGGCAGACTCGGACAGCACCACGGCCGACAGGCTTCCGCAAGAAGCTCGAACGGGTCCTGTCCGGAATCGAACGCAACGGACAGAAGGCGAACAGGATCGAAAGCGTAGATCGAATATCGGCCCGCCGAGCCTGATCTCGCCGCTGACTCCAGCAACACGCCATGCGAACAGGCGGCGACGGCTCGACGCACGGCCGATATGCAGCCCGGCGCGCGGATCGTCCGCGAATCCCATGTCACGGGTGCTCGTGCAACGACTGACATCGCCGTGCAGTATACTGCGTCCAGCCAAAGCCTGGGCATGGGCCCGACCAGGGCACGATGACCGCTCCCTGACGGTCGCGGCTCTGTCCGGATACATGCCGTCGTTGCCGAAGCGGCAAGCATGCGATGGCCCTGGTCTCAGGCGCCTTTCCGGCGGCCGCGCCTTGAGGTCCCCCCCGGCCCCCGTATAATCTATATGTACTGGGATCGTCCTCAGGGGGAGCAAGCCAAGGCGGCGGACCACCGGTCGATGCGCCGGGGCACCGATCCAGGCGACAGACCGCCAACCCAACGGAAGAGGACAGCGTTGCCATGAACGCAAGCCGACAACGCGAGAGCGAGGCGGTCGCCGTCGCCGCACCACGCGAGCGGCAGACCGTGCTCTGGATCATCGCGATCCTGCTGGCCATCATCGCCGTGGCACTGGTCCTGCGTCCCGCCGAGCCCTGGAGCGTCGTGCGCTCCGCCTGGGCAGGCGAGCCGCGCATGGCGGGCGGCGGCGGCGTTTACGCCTTCACGGGACAGCTCGACAAGAACCGCTACGGGCTGTTCATGATGGACGTGGATAACGGCACCATCTGGTGCTACGAGTACTTGACGGCGACGCGCAAACTCAAGCTGGTCGCGGCACGGTCGTTCCTGTATGACCGATACCTGGAGGACTACTCCAACGACGAGCCGCGCCCCGACCAGGTGCAAGCCTTGCTTCGAGACCAGAACCGCATCCGCGAGCGGATCAACAGTGGGGACGCTACGACGGAGGATGAGGGAGAAGACGTCTTGGGCACCAACGTTCCCGGCTTTCCCCACAAGCCGGACGGCGGCGCGCAAGACTGAGTAACGAGCGAACCGCGGCAGATACCACGCCTGGAACAACAACGGCGGCATGACGCCACGCGAACGCGCAGCCGTGCGGGTCCGCGCGGGTCGTCCATCGTCAGGATGCAAGAAACATGGCGAACGACTATCTGACTTTGGCGCAGGTCTGTGAGACGTTGGGCAAGACGGAAGAGGAAATCCACGCGATGGTCGCTGAAGGCCGCCTCGGCGAGTTGCGGGACGGAGATAACGTCTTCTACCGCAAGTTGGAGGTTGACCAGATCGCCGCCAAGGAGGGCAGCAGCATTGTGGACCTGGCGATGACGGAAGATGCCGAGCCGACGGAGACCTTCGCATCCACCCTGTCGAGTCTGATGGACGACTCGTCGGGCCTGGGCGTCCTCGACGAACCCTCGGGCGCTGACGAACAACCCGCGGCTGCGGGGGAGGCGGCGATGGTCGAGCCGCAGGCGGAAACGACCGAGCCTTCACCATTCGGCAGCGGGAGCATCGCGGAGTTGAGCCTCGAAGACATCCCGGAGGACTTGCCCGCCGCGCCGGCCGCCGATCTCGATGCCGAGCTTGAGGCGCCTGCGCTCGACCAGCCGATCGACGCCACAGCAGGTGCCGCCGGCGAGGAAATCCCGGATCTGGGCTTGTCGGGTTCGAGCATCCTGGGGTTGGAGCCAGCAAAGGAAGAGCCCCCGGCCGAGGAGAAACCCCCGGCAAAGGAAGGCATCCGTCCGTCAAAGGTAGGCATCAGCGTCTTTGACGACGATGAAATCGAGATCGAGTCCGACCCGATGGGCGAAACGCAAATCACGCCTGGCGTGACGGAGTTGGAGAGCGTCGGCAGCGGCAGCGGCCTGTTGGATTTGACGCGAGAGACGGACGATACCAGCCTCGGCGCGGACTTGCTCGACGTCATCTCGCCGTCGGAAGCGGCCGAGACCATCGAGGAAGGGCAGGCGGTTGAAGTCGCCGAGGCCGACGATACCGTGGAGGACAGCGGCCCGGAGATGACCGTCGTCGAAGAAGAAGAGGTCGCGGGCGAACCTCTCAGCGCGATGGCCATGGCGCCTCGTGTTGCAACGGCTCCGATGTCGGGCGCGGTCTGGGTCAACTCGTGCGTGCTGCTCGGCGTCATCGCCATCGCCGCGTTGGGGCTCGCCGCCGCCGGCCAACTCCAGCAAGTCTGGCCGGAGCCGCTCAGCCTGATCTCCAAGGGCGTCGTGCATTACAGCGTGTTCGGCGGCCTCGCCTTGGTTTCGGTCGTCCTCGGCGTGCTCGGCATCCTGGCCGGCAAGAACGAGTAGCCGGGCACGGCGAGCAAAGTACGCCCCCCTGACCAAGCAGAAATCGCTTCTCGCCTCACGCATGCGGGCGGCTGCGCGCCGTCCTCACGGACGATGCCATTCTTCGCAGGCAGGGCATAGCGGAAGGTCGCCGATGGTCGACTGCCGAAGCGCGGCCATCCGCTCGGACCTCCAGAGCTCGCGCAAGGGCGTCTCGGACAAGTCGCCGACCGTCTGTCGCCCCGCGAAGTCCTGGTCGCAGGTCGTGAGGCGGCCGTCCGCAAGGACCAGCGTTCGGGCGAAGCTGCGGCGACAGGTCTCCCGTCGCGGCGGGGCCGTCGACGTCACGGCTCGGCGGTCAAGCTGGCCCGCGCGGTGGCTGTAGCCCAGCACCAGGTACATCCCCAGACGGCTCTGCCACCGATCGACGAATGCCTCCATCTCTTCAAGCGTCTCGTCAGCCTTGCACAGCGACGGCAGAATCAGCGGCGTGACGACTTGTTCGGACGCCCGGCGAGCAAGCCAACGTTCAAGGCGTTCGGACGCCTGGCCGAACGCATCCAGTCCGTGGACGCGGCGGTAGGTCTCGGCCGTCACGGCGTCGAGCGTCACCTCGACGACGTCGACGGGCGTCTTGAACAGGGTGTCCTCGACGGCAAGATCGCCCACCAGAGCCGACGTTCGCACGGCAAGGCTCATCGCGCCGGCATCCCGCAGGATGCGGCAGACCTCCGCGAACTCAGGATGCAGGCACGGCTCACCGAATCCCCCCAGGACGATGCGCACGTCGTCCCAGCCTTCGATCGACTCGGCGATCCGGCGGATGATGCGGAGATCGATCGGTCCTCGCCGACCGACCGCCTCGCCACCCGGCCGCAGGATTGAGCGGACGCCCACCGCAACCTCGGTCGTCAACTCGACCTCGATTTCTTCAGGAACCTCGTCGACGTGGCGACGACCGCGCTCGGCCAGCCAACGCCCGACTTGGGCGGCGCCCCAGGATTCGCCGCCGGCCTCCAGGAGGTCCCGTACGCGGTCGAAGCTGCGGCGCGTATCGCAAATCAGCCGTCCTCGTGCCTCGATCGCCTCGGCGGGCGCGCGATAACAGGGCTCGCGTCCGGCGGGATCGGGCGCGGGATGGTTCGGATGATACGTCAGCAGCAAGCCGGGCGGATGGCCGGTCTTCGCCAAGTCCTCCAGCAGCAACCGGTCGAAGATCGCCCCCGCCAAGCCCGGCGGCGCCTGTACGAACGTCATGTGCGCCGTCTCACCCACGATCTTCCAATGCTCGACGGCGCCGTTGATCAACTCCGGATCAACAACCGCCGCTCCCGCCGGCACGGAGAGAACGGCATCGGCCGCCGCCTGCCGAGCTGCCGCCGCTGCCGGCGCCACGAGCAAGTCCTCGTCAAACGCGCACAAGCTGCCGATGCCCCCACGCCAGCCGTCCAGCCCCCAGACGCGCCCCGCTCGAACGAGGGCCGCGCTCGGAGACGTCCCGGCCGCTACCGACTCTATCTTCACGTCGAGGCCCTTGATCTGACGGGCGACCTCGGCCGACTGATCGGCCGGCGCCAACAGATGCACGGCATCGACCCGCCGCGCTTGCAGCACGCGTTCGACCGTCCGCCGCAGCACGGGCCGGCCGGCCAACTCATCGCCCAGGCGCGACCGAGTCGCCAGCACGGTTCGCTCGAGGTCCACGAGAATCGTCGCGATGACCTTCATGGCGCGGCCTTCATGGCATCGTCGAATCGCGCGAGCGTTTCATCCAACGTCCGCGCCAGAAACTCGCAACCGTCGAGCAGCGCGTCGACGAGGCTCCGGTCTCTTTGAAGCTGCCGTCTGGCCCGCACGGGCTCCGCCAGGCCCGGCTTTGATCGCGCGGCCTCGCGCTTCGGGTCTCGCGTCGCCTCGCGTTTGGTGTCGCGCGTCACGTCGCGTTTCGCATCGTGCGCCTCGTCGCGTGCCAAGCCGCCATCCATCGCCAGGCGCCGGTCGGCAGCGAACCGTTGCAGCTCGCCCAGCTGCGAAACGTCGCGGACCATACGGAAGATGACGGCGTGATGCTGCACGAGCGTCCGCAACTCGTCCACGCGAACGACGCGGCGGTTGAATTCGGCCGGCTGGTCCACCAGCTTCTCCATCTCGCTCAGCACGTCCCGCGTCTCCTCGCAGAGCGATTGGAACGTCCGCAACTCCTCCCTCCGCTGAACGAGTTCCGCCCGGGCCGGCGCCAGCTTCGACCGATCGTACCAGGGCCGGCCGAGGTAGCCGAACCTCGCGGCATCGATCGGCGCGCGACAGAAACGCTCGGCGGCCTCGGCCAACGACATGACGGTCGTTCCAGCCTTGAGGGCCCCGCCCTCCGTCGCATCGATGACGGTCGCGCCGGACAAGGCGAAGTCGCGCTCGAATTGCTGCAAGTACGTGAACATCTGCTCGTCGGTGTAGATTTCCCGTCCGGCCGGGTCGCGCACCTTGCGGAGAATGTGCCGATGCCGCGCGATCCGCTCCCATTCCTTCATCTCCAACGTGCAGAAACGACCCGTCTCCGGCCGCCACGCGCGGTGCATGGCCACGCCCGGCGCGTAGTAGCAATGCCCGCCGAACGCCAGGTC
>CAZERK010000247.1:0-5825 GCA_964514515.1 uncultured Planctomycetaceae bacterium | reverse complement strand
CCGCGCCGCGCCGCACGCCGCTGCGGGCGATGCCCCAGTAGGAGATCCAGAGCCAGTCGTCGCCCATCTTGGCGATCTCTTCCCGGATGCGCGTTTCCGTCGCGTGGGCCATCGCAACCAGCACGATGACCGCGCCGACGCCGATGATGATGCCCAACATGCTCAGCCCGGTCCGCACCTTGTTCTTGCCCAGGCTGATCAGCGATTCTGCCAGTAGGGTCGTCAGGGTCATATTCCGGTTTCACGTCAACAGCGGACGGCTCCAACAGCGCCGACCAGGACCGCGACCGGCTCCCGGAGCCGGCGCCGGATGCGACGGAAGGTGATGGTTTCGGGCGCCTGTCTCGTTTTGTTTGACGCCTCAGTTCGCGTCCCACGCTGCGAAGCGGCAGTCCGCCTCACCATTCTTCCGCACCCCGGAGGTTCAGCAACACGCGAACCTCGCGGGCAATCTCCTCAATCGCCTTGTACGACGTATCGATGACGCGCCAACCGTGCTTGGCCAGGATCGCGTTCGCCGCCCGCAACTCGCGCATGATGGAATCCAAATCCGTGTACTCCTCGCCCGGCCGCACACCCCAACCGTGGACGCGCGCCTCGCGAACGCTCTGCAGGCGGTAGGCGTTGGACATCAGGCCGATGACCTTCTTCGGGTCTACCTTGAGCAACGCGGGGGCCGGCTCTTCGCCGGCGATGATCGGGACGTTCGCCGCTCGAATCCCGCGGTAGGCCAGGTAGAAGCACGTGCTGCTCTTCGATGCCCTCGAAACGCCGACCAACACGACGTCGGCCTGGTCGAGGTCGGCCATGCCGGCGCCGTCGTCATGATGGAGAGTATAGTCAATCGCGTCGATCCGATCGAAATGCGCCTTGCTGGACTCGTACAGAATCCCCGGCGTGGATCGCGGCGTCTGCTTGAAGAGGTCGAACAGGGCGCCCAGCACCGGCCCCAGGACGTCGACGATCGGCACGAAGTACTCCGCCGACGCCTCCTTGACGGCCGCCCGGGCGTCCAGCGACACGAGGGTGTAGAAGACCGTCGCCCCGGCCTGCTTGGCGTCGCGGATGATTCGGACGATGCGCTTCTTCGACCGCACGTGGGCCTCGCGGATGACCTTGGCCTGCACGTCGAATTGCAGGAGCACCGCGCGAACGACCTGCTCGCAGGTCCGGCAGGTTCCGTCGGAGACGAGGTAGATCGTGTGCTTCGTGTCGCCCGACATGGCCGGTCCTCATACGATTCCGGCGTATTGTTCCAGGACGTCCGGGTTTGCCAGGGCGTCGCGGTTGGGAACGGGTTGGCCGTGGATCATCCGCGTGACGGCAATCTCGACCTTCTTGCCGCTGATCGTGTACGGAATCGCAGACACCTGCTTGATGTGCCGAGGCACGTGCCGCTTGGTCGCCCCTTCGGCGATCCGCGTCCTGATCTTCTTGACGAGATCGTCGTCCAGCTTCAGGCCCGGACGCAGCACGACGAACAGACAAATCTCCACGTCGGCGTCCGGCGTATCCTTGCCGACGACCACGCTGTCGACGATCTCCTCGACGGCCTCGACCTGTCGATAGATTTCCGCTGTGCCGATCCGCACGCCGCCGGGATTGAGCGTCGCATCTGACCGTCCGTAGACGATGACGCCGCCGCGCGGCGTGATCTCCACGAAGTCCCCGTGCCGCCAGATGCCGGGATACTGATCGAAGTACGCCGCCTGGTACTTCTCGTTGGCGGGAGCGTTCCAGAAGCACGTCGGCTGTGACGGAAACGGCGAACAGCAGACGAGTTCGCCCTTGCGGCCGATGACGGGCTTGGCGTCTTCGTCGAAGGCGTTCACGTCCATGCCCAGCCCGATGCTCTGGATCTCGCCGGCATAGACCGGCAGCATCGGATTGCCCAGCATGAAGCAACTGATGATGTCGGTCCCGCCGCAGATGCTGGCGAGCTGCAGGTCCTTCTTCACGTGGTCATAGACCCAGCAGAAGTTCTCAACGGTCAGCGGCGAACCGGTCGACAACACCGCCCGCAATCGGGCGAGGTCCTGCTGCTTGCCCGGGGTGATGCCTGCCTTGTCGCAGGCGGCGATGTACTTGGCGCTCGTGCCGAAGACCGTCATGCCGATCCGTTCCGCGAAGCGCCAGAGGCGGCTCAGGTCCGGATAGCCGGGATTGCCTTCGTAGAGCGGATCGGTCGCCCCCACGCCCAGGCCGCGGACCAGCCAGTTCCACATCATCCAGCCGCACGTCGTGAAGTAGAACAGCACGTCGTCGCGGCGCAAGTCCGTATGCAGCATCAACTCCTTCATGTGCTGGAGCAGCGTGCCGCCGTGGCCATGGACGATGCATTTCGGGATGCCCGTCGTGCCGGACGAGTACATGATGTACAGCGGATGATCGAACGGGACCGGCTCGAACGTCAGATCGCAGGGCGGCTCTAGGAAGTCCTGCCACCGCACGGCCCCGGGGATGGCGCCGACGGCGGGCGCATCGTGGAGGAACGGCGCCACGACGACCTTCTCGATGCTTGGGATCTTGGCGACGATGCCACGGACGCGTTCCAGCGAGTCGATGGGCTTGCCGTTGTAGCTGTAGCCGTCGGCGGTGAACAGCATCTTCGGCTCGATCTGGCCGAACCGGTCAAACACGCCGTTGATGCCGAAGTCCGGCGAACACGAAGACCAGATCGCTCCCAGGCTGGCGGCGGCCAGCATCGCGATGACCGCCTCGGGGATGTTCGGCATGAAACCGCCGATCCGGTCTCCGCGACTTACGCCGAGCGACCGCATGGCGGCGGCGAGCCGGCCGACCTCCTCGCGCAGTTCGCGATAGGTGATTTCTCTCGTTTGCCCGCGCTCGTCTTCGGAGGTCAGGGCGATGCGCTCGTCGTTATGCCGCAACAGGTGCTGGGCGAAGTTGAACTCGAGGCCGGGAAACCACGTCGTGCCGAGCATGCCCTCGCCCGCCGTCACGGCCGTCTCCGGCCTGACGGCATGGATGCCGGCGAACGTCCACATCTGTTTCCAGAATGCGTCGCGGTGCTCGACCGACCAGCGGTGCAGGGACGGCCAATCCGGCTTGATGCCGTGCGCCTCGGCCGCCTGCATCATGAAGGCGTGCATCTGCGAATGCCGGACTTGCTCGTCCGAAGGCTGCCAGAGGAGTCTCGCTTCTGCCATGATTTGATCGCCCCTTCCAATCGCCCGATGGCAGCGACTGCGATCGGGCGTCGATCCGACTGTCCCGTTCCGACGCTCGGCTGCTATTTTTTGAGCACGCGACTCTGCCGTCAACGCGCCGCTACGCCGCCGCGGTGGCCCGCCGTCGTCGCCGAAGCGGCAGGAATACGGTTGCCCTGTCGGACGAGTCGCCGCAGGCGCGGCGCCCCTGGCGCGAGGACCAGTCGCCGTGGGCGCGGCGCTCTTGGCGCGGGCGGCGTCATCTGCCACAATTCGGTGTTCTACCGAGGGCAGGAGCCGGAGAAAGGGATGAGGACCACGAGAGAGTGCTGACGATCGCTATGGAGAATCCCCACCACGCTGGCAGCCGAATCCTGTTGGCCAAGATCGGTCTTGATGGGCACGACCGGGGCGTGAAGGTCCTGGCTCGGAGCTTCCGCGACGCGGGCCTGGAGGTGATCTATACCGGCCTCTGGCAGACGCCGGCGGCGACCGCCAAGGCCGCCGTCGAGGAAGACGTGGACGTGGTCGGCGGCAGCTTCCATAGCGCCGCGCACCTGACGCTCGTTCCCGTGCTCCGACAGGAACTCGACAAGCTGGGCCGCCCCGCCATGCCCATCGTCATCGGCGGCATCATCCCACACGAGGACGTCCCCGTCATGAAGGCGGCCGGCATCGCCGCCGTCTTCGAGCCGGAGGACTCCCTCGAGAAGATCATCTCCGAGGTCAACGAGTTGGCCGGACAGTCCCGGGCACGCCGCCAAGCCGCCTGGGACAGCGGCGAGCACGAGACATGGTTCAAGGGCGCCCGCGAGGGCCGGCGCACGGACCTCGGTCGCGCCCTGACCTGGACGGAGAGCCAGACCCGAACGGACGCGGTCGCCGATCTTGTCCAGACAGACGAGCAAAGCAAGACGATCGTCGTCGGCGTTACCGGCGCGCCCGGCGTCGGCAAGAGCACGCTGATCGGCCGGTTGATGAAGGAGCTGAGCCGTCGGCAGATGCGCGTCGCGGCGATTGCCGTCGACCCCGTCAGCCCGCTCACGGGCGGGGCGTTGCTGGGCGATCGCGCAAGGATGGCCCTGGCCGCCGACGATCCCAACGTCTTCCTGCGGTCCTCCGCCAGCCGGGGGCAGCTTGGCGGTCTGGCGCCTGCGACCGGTCCCATGATCCAGGTGCTCCAGCACGCAAGGACGGACGTGCTCATCGTCGAGACCGTCGGCGCGGGACAGAACGACGTGGCGATCCGACGATGGGCGTCGCCGCTCGTGCTGGTCTTGATGCCGGGAGCGGGCGACGATCTGCAATTGGCGAAGGCCGGCATCACCGAGGTCGCCGAGGTCTTCGTGATCAACAAGGCGGATTTGCCCGGCGCGGATCGGCTCGGGGCGCAAATCAGCGACACGTTGGGCGCCAGCCGCCCCGTGGTCCAGACCGTGGCTTCGCACGGCAAGGGGATCGCCGAGTTCGCCGACGTCGTGTTGGAACTCGGCAAGCGGAAACAAACGTGACCAGGACGGCCGGGAGGCGCCCCGCATCTCCAGGCGGCGCCCCGTCCCGCGAGAGTACGCGAAGTCGGCCGGCTGTCCGCCGCATCGAAGAACGTCGAAAGGTGCAGAATGAAAGTCCTGGTACTGGTGAAGCAGGTTCCCGACTCCACGACGAACATCAAGGTCAAGCCCGACGGCGGCGGCATCGAGACCGCCGGCATCAAGTACGTCATGGACCCCTTCTGCGAGTTCGCCGTCGAGGCGGCCTTGCGACTCAAGGAGAAGAACCCCGGGGCGAGCGCGGACGTCACGGCGTTGACCCTGGGTCCGGCGAACCATGTCGACGTCCTTCGGACCGCGTACGCGATGGGCGTGGACCATGCGACGCACCTCTGCGATGACCTGTTCGCCGACCTGGACGAGATGGCCGTCGCCCACGTCGTCGCTCGGGCCGTCAAGGACGCGGGCTTCGACGTGATCCTCGCGGGCAAACAGGCGATCGACTACGACAGCGGACAGGTCGGGCCGGCGCTCGCCGAATGCCTCGGCTGGCCGCACGTCGGCGCGGTCGTCAACATCGCCTGGGGCGCCGACTTCAAGTCGGCCGTCGTGCGACGCCGCGTCGAAGGCGCGGAGGAAGTCGTCGAGATCAAGTTCCCGTGCCTGCTGACGTGCGAGAAGGGATTGGGCGAGGCGCGTTACCCGTCGTTGCCCGGCTTGATGAAGGCCAAGAAGAAGCCCGTCGACGTCAAGAACGCCGCCGCGCTCGGTCTGAGCGCCGCCGATCTGTCACGCGAGACCGCCGCCACCTGGATGGGCGAGTGCGCCCCGCCGCCGCCGCGCCCGCCGGGCCGCATCCTCAAGGGCGAGCCGGCTGAGGCCGTCAAGGACCTCGTTCGGGCATTGCGTGATGAGGAGAAGCTGATCTGACGCCGCCGGCAGGTGGGCCAAGTTCCTCGAGTTCCAGCGCATCTCACGCTTGCGTGTAGCGTCGGCCCCCTGTGGCCGACGGCTTCTGCCAACGATGCACCGTTCCGACATGCGTCGCCTCCCCGTGAGCGACGCATCTCTCGTCAACGTTGCTCTGTTACCCCATGCGTTCGCCCCTGCGGGCGATGCAGGCTCGCCAGCGGCGCTCAATTGCCTCGTGCGTCGGCCACAAGGG
>CAZERK010000246.1:1655-5829 GCA_964514515.1 uncultured Planctomycetaceae bacterium | reverse complement strand
CACACGCGGCTGTCCGTGCGCGCGCTTTACCGTGTAGCCGAGTCCCCGGGGCAGCATCGATCACTCGACCTGAGAGTAGCGCCCCAGGGCTCGCCAAATCTCCGAAACCGTCTTGGCCTGCGTCATCCCCATGATCGTACTATACCAAACGGTCGCGACGATGCTGAGAATCAAGGCGGCGTGCCGGCGCCGCCTCCACCGCTCCCGGGCTCGTCCGGGCGGGGTCCGCGACGGCGCGACACCCCACGGCCGCGTCGCCCACGAGACCTCCTGCGGCTAGACAAAGCCCGGTTTCTATCCGTCGCATCGGTCCGCTCTCCGGACCGGCTCGTCTCCCCATTCCCGTCGACTTGCCGCGCCGCCTCGCCCTGCGGGTCGCCCGACGATTCGGTTGCTGGCTGGATCGACGCCGACGACTGATTCGACGACGGCCTCGATCGGCCTGGCGGGCGCGGCCCCCGGGGAGACTCCCTGCCGCCCGAGTTCGGGGCCGACCTGCCGGCGGCCTCCCCCTCTTGCCGCACGACGATCCTCCTCGGAAGGTCTCGCTCAATGATCGCTTCGACGCCGATGGTCTCTTCGACCTCCGAGTCATCGTAGACGACGTGCAGCAACTGCGTCAGAACTTGCCGGTCCCTCACCGTCGCAACGCCGGAAGCCGTGCGCACTCGGCTGCCCGTCCGCGGCAGCTTGCGGCTCAGCTCATCGTAGCCTTCGTGCTCATACCTCAGGCAACACCGCAGGCGGCCGCACCGGCCGGAGACCTTCGTGGGATCCAGCGTCGCCTTCTGGAGCTTGGCCATGCGCATGGTGACCGGCCGGAGCTTCTTCAAGAAATTCTTGCAGCAGCACTCTCGCCCGCAAATCTCGAAGTCGGCGACGAGCCGGGCCTCGTCACGGGCGCCGACTTGGTGCATCTCGATCCGCGTATGAAACTCGTGGGCCAACTCGCGAACCATGTCGCGAAAGTCGACGCGGTTGTCGGCCATGAAGTCGAAGACGATCCGCTCGCCGCCGAAGAGATGTTCGCACGCCACGAACTTCATCGACAGCCCCATCGACTTCGACGTTTCGCGCGCCCGGGCGAGCTTGTTCTTCGAATCCCCCTGGATGTGGTCCCATTCAATGAGGTCTTCGCTCGTAGCTCGACGGAGGATGCGCCCCGCCCTGAGCTGATAGAGTTCCGGCGCGTTGCTCGTCTCGAGGTACGACGTGATTAGCTCACGCCGCACGGACTGTCCGCATCCGCTGCACGTCAGGCTAACCTGTTCGCCGATCTCGATCCCGCGCTGCGTCTCGATGACAACCTTGCCCCCACAGCCGTCGAGTACGCCCGGGGCATAGCGAAACTCGCCGATCAGCCCCATGCAGCCGTACCGAACGGCACAGGTGAGCGGCACTCTCTCACCGCCGTCCTGGCAACGCCCATCCGGACGGCAGGAGCTGAACGAGAAGCTCCGTCCCTCGTAAGGCAGGCTCCCAGAGCGAATCTTGTTAGGGGGACTCCCCGCCATCATCGTCACCGGCTTCCATCTCACAATTCGGGCCGCTCGCAACCGACGCCCGTTTCAATCGCTGTCGTCTCTGCCCGCACGCGGCCCGTAGCCAGGTTCGCTCGCAGACCGTCGAGCCGCCTGGATACGTCACGCTGCCTACCGTCCTGACGAACCACCAAGGCCCCCCGTCGCGGCGAAGCATGGCCAAAGCGGCTCCGGTCGTCAACTGGATCGCGCCAGTGCGCCCAGTTCCGTTGTGCGGCTGAGGTCCGGCGACCTCACGCGAGGCACATCGCTCTGTGGGCGGCTCCGCATCACGACCAGCCTGCTGCAACGGCATGAGCCCATCCGTCCGTGACCGGCCGTCCTGCGCGCTTCTCTCTGAATTCTAGCATGAATCGCCCGACGCAGTACTCCGCAGTCTGCCACGTACTTTCTGCGGCTCAGAGCCGTTCACGTCGTCCGCTCGCACGAGGCCTCGCTGGGTCTCCACGCCGTCGGTGAGCGCGCACGGCACCGGCACCCCTCGACGCACGTGCGCCGTCGCCTCGCCCTGCACCCACCGGCCAACCAAGCCAAGCTTGCAGGGCGCTTGGCCCGAGCTTCGCGACCCATACAAGCGGCGCGGCGTTCTTGCTCATCGCCGGCGGTCGGCCCGACGCTTGGGAGGGCAATCGGCCCCACGCAGCCTCGCTCAGGCGCTTCCAGCAATGTCCTGTGGTCCCGGATGAGTCCACCCGAGTTGCAGAGCAGCACGCTGATACGAGAGCGGTGACATGCCTTCACGCTGCACGAGCTCTGGAACAGCGCGCACGGGTGCCTGCGGATGCTGCGGCATGATTAACGGCCGCCGCGAACGCCGCGCAGATCGCGCTCTTGGACCGGCTGATTCTGCGCGTGGCCTCAAGCCTCAGCGGCCTGAGTTCCGATCACAAGCTTACCGATGTTGCCAAGCTTGCCCAGCTTAACCGCCAATAATCAGAATCGTAACAAGGGCAAACATCGGCACAGCGCGAACAAGCGATCTTTGCGCGTGGGTGCCCGCGTGGATGCCGGGCCTTCTAGCAACGCAAGGTGACGCGGACAGCTCCGTCCTCGCCGGATGCGTGTGGCGAAGAGCATCAACCTCGTCCGGTCCGAACGCGGAGATGACTCCAGATGCCGAAGTCCGACCTTTTGAGGATGTACCTCGACCCGCTGCTCCGGGGTGAGCGGCAGACCTGCCGTCAGTTGATCATGAACGAACTCGAGATGGGCGCCCCAGCACGAAAGCTCTATCACGAGTTGGTCTGGCCGGCGATGGAACACGTGGATCGGCTATATCGGGAGGACCGGATCAACATCGCCTCCGAGCACATGGCGACGCGTATCAACCGCTGCATCGCGGAGCATCTCCAGGTGCGGCTTGACCGGCGGACGCCCCTCAACAAGCGTATCGTGATTGCCTGTGCCAGCGGCGAGCCCGAGGAGTTCATCGCACAGATGTGCGCGGACTTGTTCGAGGCGGACGGATGGAACGTTTACCTCGTAGGCGGCGGCGTTCCGCAGGACGAGATCGGCGCGGTTATTGGCCAGCTCCAACCTGAACTCCTGCTGATCGCGGGCAGCAAGCCGTCTGACGCCCCGCACGTACGCCAACTCATCGACTATCTGCGTGAGATCAACGCCTGCCCGGCCATGAACATCATGGTCTCGGGCGGCGTCTTCAACCGCGCCTCGGGGCTCTGGAAGGAGGTCAAGGCCGACCTCTATGCTGAGACTGCCTCGGAGGCGCTCGATCTTGCCCAGCAGGTCGAGCCGCGCAAGCCGGAGAGCCGCTCGCTGTGGGCGCCGAAGAAGCGGCGACGACGCCGGCGACCTCCGTTGCTCGCCCAGATGGAAGGCCAATTGCAAGACTGAGTCTCACCGCGCTGCCCGGCATTTGCCGCACCAGCCGAAGCGGGGGACCCTCACGCGTCTCCGAACGGGGTCCTGCGAAGCGTCAGCGCCGTCCCGATGAACCCGGTGCATCCTCTCCGCCGATTGCGGCCCCACCGTGGGAACCGCACCGGCGTCGCAGAAGCGGGCTCGGGCAGAGTGCTTCGGCTTGATGCAGCAGACCGGGACGAGATCCGTTGTCTGAGCGGGGCTCCAAGGCGCCATGCGGCGCGGTCCGCCGCACGGTATGATCCCATCCTGGGCTGAGGCGCAGCGTCGTGCGGCCGCCTTCCCAAGGCGTGGCGGCGATGCTCCTGTCGCCAGCACGTGAGAGCCGAAGCTCCGATGTCGGCGGACGCGCCTTCCGGCGGCGCGGTTGCCCGCGGCCAAGGTGCAACCATGCAAGCAATCGTCATCGAATCCGGCGCCGCGCACGTGCGCGACGTGCCCGAGCCTCGCCCGGGGCAAGGCGAGGTCCTCATCCGAATCCGCCTCGCCGGCATCTGCCAGACGGACCTGGAACTCCTCCGCGGCTACGGGGGCTTCGCCGGCATCCCCGGACACGAGTGTGTCGGCGACGTCGTCGACGGTTCGAAGCCGCTTGCCGGCAAGCGCGTCGTCGGAGCAGAACAGGCCGAAGCCGCCATATTCGGCCAGCACCAGCAGGCTGCCCTTGTGGGACGCGGTGAACCCCACCTCGATGGACCGCGTGATCTCCACCGTGACCGACTCGCGGGCGTGGAACATGAAGAGCGAGTCGC
>CAZERK010000246.1:0-1645 GCA_964514515.1 uncultured Planctomycetaceae bacterium | reverse complement strand
GTCGGAGAGATCAACTGCGTGTGCGGCCGCTGCGACATGTGCGCCAGCGGGCTGTCGAATCATTGCAGGCGGCGCACCGTGCTCGGCATCCACGGCCGAGGCGGCGTGTTCGCGGAGTTCACCGTTCTGCCTGAGCGAAACTGCCATGCGGTGCCCGAATCCGTCACGGACGAAGAGGCCGTCTTCGTCGAACCGCTGGCGGCGGCCTTTCAAATCACGAAGCAAGTCAAGCTGGAACCGCGGATGAACGTCACGCTGCTGGGGACGGGCCGTCTCGGGCTCCTCGTCGCGCAGGTCCTCGCCTTGACGGGCTGTCGCCTGACCGCCGTGGGCCGCAATCCCAAGACGCTCGGATTTCTCGACCGCCGGCGGATTCGCACCATGCGTCTGGACGAGCTGCGGCCGAACGAGGATCAGGACTTGGTCGTCGATTGCACGGGCTCGCCGAGCGCCATCGACGTCGCCCTGGCGATGGTGCGTCCGCGCGGCACGGTCGTCATGAAGACGACGACGGCCACCGCCGCGACGTGCAACCTGACGCCGGCCGTGGTCAAGGAAGTCACGATTCTCGGCAGCCGGTGCGGCGCATTCGGCGAGGCAATCGACGCCTTGGCCCGCAAGCAAGTCGACGTGCTCAGCCTGGTCTCGCGCCGCATGCCGCTGTCGCAGGGCGTCGAGGCGTTGAAGCTCGCCTCCGAGCCCGACAACATCAAGGTCCTACTCGAAATCGCACGATGAGCCGAGTCGAATCGATGCCGCTGGTCTCCGAGCCGTTCGAGGATACGGTCTTGCTGGCGTTTCACGCGCTGCGCCGGATTCCGGGCTTCGCGCACTGCATCACGACGCAGCCGTGGAACATGGCGACGCACCGCGGGCCGCAGTCGGACCGGGCCGTCGAGCGCCGGCGGCGCGTCTGCGAGCATCTGGGCCTCCCGTTCGACCGCCTTACCGCGGCCGATCAGGTCCATAGCGCGCACGTCCTGCGCATCATGCCCGGCGACGTGGGCGCCGGTCGGGCGGATCGTGCATCCGCGCTTTCATTCATCGACGGCATGGTCTGCGATATGCCCGCGACGCCCCTACTCCAATTCTCCGCCGACTGCCCCATCCTCCTGGCGGTCGACGCTCACCGTCGCGTCTTCGGCACCGCCCACGCAAGCTGGCGCGGCACCGTCGCCGGAATCGCCGGCGAACTCATCCGACAGCTTCGCCTGGCGTTCGACGTGAACCCGGCCGATCTGGCGATCGGCATCACGCCGTGCGCAGGCCCCGATCGTTACGAGGTCGGCGAGATCGTCTTCCGCATCGCCGCAGCCCGATTTCCAGAGGCAGAGGCGTACTTCCCGATCCGCGACGCTCGCCGCTGCTTCGACCTTCGCGCGAGCAACGTCGCGCAGCTCATCGCCGCGGGCGTCCGACGTGATCGCGTGTACGTCGCCGAAGAATGCACGATTGCCGACCCGCGCTTCTACTCGCACCGCCGCGAAGGCCCCCAGACGGGCCGCTTCGGCCTCGTCGCGGGTTTCACGGCGTAGCCGCGGCGTGCCCAACAGTATGTCGGGACCCGCCGCGTACCTGTCTGGCGAGAGCCCTTCCATCAGAGCCGCGACCGTGAGGGAGCGGTTTCCGCCCCCGGCATCGGGAC
>CAZERK010000245.1:0-5893 GCA_964514515.1 uncultured Planctomycetaceae bacterium | reverse complement strand
CCCCGCCCCCCCACCCCCGCCGGGCGGCGGGGGCGTGCTTCAGCCGATTCGCTTCATCCACCCGCATTCGATCGATCACGTGGTGCCCGGACTTTGCCACGACATGGAACAGATCAAACACAACTTCTGCCTGGGGACACTGCGCCCGCACCTTTTCTTCGTACGCCCCGCCATCGATACTACCTCGGTCGCTTCCGGATAGACAACGAGTTTGCCGGAGCGAGACTTTATCGAGAAGCATATCCGCCGGAAGCTTGTGCGCCAGGAATCCGAGATGATCGCCGGGTCTTCGGGGTTTGATAGGTTGGATCGGACTTTTGGCACGGCGCCGCTGCGGCGATCTACATTCGCTCAACTCGGTGAGGTTGTCAGCGTGTCATCGATGTGGCCGGTGAGCCCTCTGTCATTCGTACGACGCCGTCTTCCATCTCGTAGAGGGTGTCGAAGACGTCCAGTGAGCGGTGATCGTGCGTGACGACCAGCACGCCGGCGCCGTTATCGTGGGCGAGCTTGCGGAACAGCTCCATGACTTATCGGCCGCGGTGACTGTCGAGTGCAGCGGTCGGTTCGTCGGCCAGGACGACTGCTGGCTCGTTGGCCAATGCCCGGGCGACGGCGACGCGCTGCTGCTGGCCGCCGGACAGGGTTGTGGGGTAGAAGTCCGCCCGATCGGCGACGTCAAGATAGTCGAGCAACTCGAGCGCACGTCGGCGGGCGGCACTGCGTGGCCAGCCGTCGAGTTCCATCGCAATCTGGACGTTCTCGCATGCCGTGAGAAACGGGATGAGATTGGATTGCTGAAAGACAAAGCCCAATCGCTGGCGTCGAAACGTCCTCAGGTTGGTCAGGGGATACGGCCCGTCGAGCACCGGCTGGCCGGCGATCGAAAGCCGCCCCTGGGTGGGCGGCGTCACCAAGCCCACGACCGTCAGCAGCGTCGTCTTGCCCGCTCCGCTGGGGCCGAGCAACGCGGCCACTTCGCCGCGGGCGATCGTAAGGCTCGCCTCGCGCATCGCGACGACTTCGGTATTGCCTGAGCCGTAGATCTTCGTGAGTGCATCCGCTTCGACCGCAGGCGTATTGGGGCGGTCCGATCTCATCGCGAGAGCACCTCCCCCGGCGAAACGCGCAACGCTCGCCAAATGCCGAGCCCGCTGGCGAGGATGGAAATCACTAGCACGACGCCCGCCAGTTTGATCAGGTCCTGTTCGACCAGCAGGATGCGACGTGGGAAGTGCGGAAAGACCTGGCGGCCTAGCAGGTACGCCACGCCGAACCCGAGCATGCCCAGCACGATCGCCTGCTGCATGATCAGCCCGAGGATCACGCGGTTGGGCGCGCCGATGAGCTTCAACATCGCGATGTCGTGCAGCTTGTCGAGCGTAAGCGTGTACAGGATCAGAGCCATGACGATCGCCGACACAATCGTGAGCAGCGTGCGGAACAGGCCGAGCTGCGCGCCGGAACGTTCCACGGGCCCGCTGAGAATCAGATGCTGCTGTCGAGCATGCGTCATCGCCGTGACGTCACCCCAAGCGGAGATCAACTCACAAATCGCGTCGGCATCTGCCCCCGCGTCGAGCTGAGCAATCACCGCGCTCACATTGGGCGGCCCAAGTGCCGGAATGTTCGCCGCAGGGCCCGTGGCGCGCTCCAGCAATTGCGGCTGGGCGCGGCCAAAATCCTGTTGCTCGCCCCGTGAGCGTCGCGCGGCGCGTTCCAGACGAAGCGCCTCGCCCGGCTGATCGAACTGGATGGCCTGCGCATCATTTACCGTGACAAATACGGCTGCGTCGCCGCCCCAGCTTGTCATGCCCCGCGTCAGGCCAACGATCGTGTAGGTGTCTTTTCCGAGCTCGAGCTTCGTGCCGAGCTTCAGGCCCAGTTTGCGGTCGGCAAGCATCTCGTAGTGGTTCTGTGCCAGCGGGCGGCCCGCAACAATCGGTAGCCTCTCACCCTTGTCCGTCGGCCAGCTCAAGCCCACCACGACCAGGCGCAGCAACTGCCCCTCCTGCTCGCGCTGGATGGTGTGCGTAACGAACTCCCGCGCGCTGGCCACGCCGGGCACGGCTGCCACGCGATCAACCAGGCTGCGAGGGACGCGCGACAGCTCTGCAAAGGGGCCGCGCGTGTCGCGCTGCACGACCCAGATATCGGCGCCCACCTGGTCGATCAGGAGCGTGCCTTCGTCGAGCAGCCCACGGTAGATGCCGCCCATGCCCATGACAACCATGAGCAGCACGCCCAGCCCAAAGGCCGTCAGGGCGAAGCGGCCGGAGTGATGTCGCACGTCACGCAGCGCGAGGTTCATCGGACCATCACCCGTTTTCCGGGAGCGAGCGGCGTCGCCCTCGCGCCGGCAACGAAAATAATCGCGTCGCCGGCTGCGAGACCGTCGACAACCTCAACGACTTCGTGGCCGCGCAACCCGAGCGTGATGTCATGCCACCGGGCCTTTCCGTCAGACGCGACCCAGGCTCCCGGCTGACCATCGCGGCGGCTGACCAGGTGAGCCGGCAATAGCGTAACATCCTGCTTGCGTGCCACTTCGATGTAGGCCTCTGCTCGTTGACCGACAGCCCAGTTGGTGGGCAGTTCGCGCACCCACACGTCCATCAGGAACTCGCGCGTTTCGCGGTCCGCCTCGCGACCCAGGCGTGCGACCTCGCCCGCGTACGATTTGTTCGGCTGGGAGCGGAAGACGACCCGCGCCGGCTGGCCGGGCCTCAGTCGATCCATTTCAGTCTCATCCACCCAGGCGCTGATCCAGAGTTCGTCCGTTGATACCAGCACCAGGACCGAGCTGCCGGGAACGACGACGTTTCCCGGATCTCGGTCGCGCCGCACGATCAAGCCGTCGAACGGAGCGGCAATCACGGTATCCGCAAGCCGGGCATGGTGGTATTCGAGTGTCTTCTCGGCGGCGATGACCTGCTTCTGTGCCTCGATCAGTCCTGCCTCCGCACGGCTGAACTCGGCTTCGGCCACGCGCAGGGCCTCGGTGGCTCTGTCCTGCTCTAGGCTCGATGCGACGTTCTGTGCGACCAGACTCTCTCCACGCGGCGATAGTCAATGCGGGCCTGGTCGAGCACCGCCTCGGCCCGCCGACGCTCGGCAGCCTGGCGTTCGACGCCGGCCAGCGCCGCGGCTAGGTTGCTCTCCGAGACCTCGACCTGTCGGCGCAGGTCTTCATCGTCTAGCTGGAAGAGTTCCTGACCCTCTTCCACGCGATCACCCTGATCAACATGCACGGCGACGATGCGCCCGGAGATTTCCGGGCTGATCACCGCTTGGCGCCGAGCTTCCAAGGTGCCGGTCCCCATGACTTCGGCTACGATTTCGCCACGCGTCACCACGTGCTCACGGACCGGAATCGGCTTGAAAAACAGCCAGTAGCCGACGCCCGCTGCCGCCCCGAGAAACGTGAGGATCTGCGCCCATCGCCAGAGTCGGCGACGCCAAGTGGATCGGTGATAGGCCAAAAGGGGTCTCTGCTCCTGGTGTGTGTGGTCACTTCTTCCACAGTGGTGTCGATCGCAGCGGTTATGGACGACAGCGAACCAGACCCAATTGGCCCGGCTCGCTGCTCACGAACTTCAGGCGGCCGGAGTATCGAATGTCCTTCGTCGTCCCAAGATCACGAATGGGAAGTGTCGTGACCGCGGCAGCCGCGTGCGCAGCCGCCGTGTCGGACGCGCACCGGCGGAGCGGCGTCCTTGGATACGGGGTTCTCAGACTCGACCGGGCTGTCGGCGGCGGCATGCCCCGGGCACTTCGCCGGATTGCAGCCTTCGGGGCCGTGCCCCGGACACCTGCTCGGATCACACCCGTCGGGACCGTGGCATTGGCACTTGGCCGGATTGCACTGGGTGGGATCACAATGGGCGGGCTGGCCGACGCTGTCTGCCTGCTTGTCGTGGTGACAATTGGCGGGATTGCACCCCTCAGGACCATGCCCCGGGCACTTCGCCGGATTGCAACTTTCGGGACCGTGCCCCGCGCATTTGTTGGGGTCGCAGCCTTCGCGGCCGCGTCCCGGGCACTTCGCCGGATCACACTGGGCGTTCTTGCCGCCCTCTGCGGCGGGGCATTCATCGGGCGTGCATTTTCCGCCGAGATCCAACTCGCACAGCCCCGCAGCGCGGATCGTCTGGCAGGCTGCCGCAGATGTGATAGTCTCCGCATTCTCTAACGCTGCCGACGGAGGAGCGGCGCTCCAACCCACGGCAACCAGCGACAACACACCGATCGCGCCCAAAATCACTGCAAATGTCTTCATCCTCTTCGTCTCCTCAGTTGAATGCTCAAGATTTCCCAGGCCCGCTGCAGCCGCCACGCCCGGCACCATGCACCTCGCACGGTTGCCCGGTTCCGGTCCCGCCACAGGGGCAGATGCGCTGGTTGATCAACTCGTCGTACTGAATTCGCTGCTCAGGCGTAAGTTGCCGGCGTTGACTGAGCAGGTGTTCCACCACGCGCCCTTGGACGCGCCGCTGCAACGCAGAAATCCGGTCAAGCTGTGCGTGAATTGTGTCCGGATCAGGCGTGTGCGCCGTCAGCAGTTTGCCGAGTTTCGCACGCTCGACCGCACATTCCTCGCGAAACGTCGCGACGTCCGCCATCAGGGCATCCTGGGCCGCGGCGAATTGCTGGTTCTGCTCGGGCGAAAGGTCGATCGAATCAAACAGATGCGACTGGCACAAGGCCGGTTCCATGCCGGCGCCGCCACATCGGCCTCCGCACAGCTGCCGCGCCTTCTGCACGGCGAGTGTCGACCCGAAGCCCATGTTGAAGGCCAGTGAAACAATGAGCAAAAGCCAGAGGCCGCCCGTCATCGAGAAGACGCGTCGCATGGCTCATTCCTCCCCTTCGAGAGTCGGAGGGCTCGCATCAAGATATCGGGACGCGAGCGATTCCCCTGGTGCGGCCTCGAACCAGTCGCCGACCACGGAGTCCGCTGCTGGTTGAGAACTGTCCCTGCCAGCTTCCGTCTGCTGCGCCGTTGAGAGTTCGGTGGCGCCCCAAGCTCCAATCGCAAACGCAGCCACCGCCGCGGCGGCGCGCATCGGAACCGCATTGAGCCGCCACCATCGGCGCCGGAGCCGCCCCATGGGCAGCCCGGTCCGTTGCCGCTCTTCCGCGGCCGCCACGACCCGGACAGCGAAGTCCGAAGGCGCCGGCGGCAAGTCCAGCCCAGCCAGAACACCGGCCGTGACATCGACGCGAGCCATCTCGGCGTGACACGCCGGGCATTCAGCCAGATGAGCCTGCAGTGCCCGGTGGACTTCCGCGGACAGTTCGCCTGCGGCGTATCCGGTCAGTTGTGCTTTCACAGCTTCACAGCGCATCGGCTGTCTCCTCATCTCAACAAACGGGCAGGTTCGGGGAATCCCCCTCTGCAAACTTACGTATCAAGAAAATGCCGCAGCTGCGGCTCCAGGGCGCACCTGGCCCGCGCGAGCAGCCTTTCGACGGCCTTGACACTCCGCCCCATGGCCGCGGCCATCTCACCGCCGTTGAGCCCTTCGAAGTATCGCAGCACGATGACCAGGCGGTACTCAGCAGGAAGAGCGTCCAGGGCGGCCTGGATGCATAGATCCCGCTCGTCGCGGATGACCTGATCAGCAGGACCGACCTTGTCCTGGTCCGCCGTCGCCGCCGGCTCGCCGAGAAGCGGGCGCTTTTTCCGCCGGTCGTCGAGACATGATCGGCTCAGCACGCGGTAGAAGTAGGTGCGAAACGTCGCCGTGGGTTGATAGCGCGGGGCGGCTTCGAGGATCTTCAGGAAGGCGTCCTGGGCCAGATCCTCGGCTTGGGCGGCGTCGCCCGTAAAGCGATAGGCGACGCGCCAGGCCTCGGCCTGGTAACGCAGGACGAGTAGCTCGAAGGCCGC
>CAZERK010000244.1:2569-5902 GCA_964514515.1 uncultured Planctomycetaceae bacterium | reverse complement strand
AACCCGGCCGACGGATCGGACCCGGCTGGCGGATCGGCCGCTGCCATCCACGGTCGCCGCGATGCCCCCACGGGCAGATCGCAACGGTTTGCGCGGCCGTCAGAGGGACACCGTGCAGGCACGATCCATGCCAATCGCCGCGGACCCGGCCGCAGCGGCTAACGCAGGAACTTCTCCAGGTAGCGATACGGCGGTGTCAGATCGCCGTGATAGACGATCGTCGCCTTCTGCAATTCCACAGGTAGGCCGCTTTCCGCAAGCCCGACGACAAAATCCGCTTTTGCCAAAGGTTCGATAAACGGAAACAACGACCGGCTGAAGAACCGGGACGCATCGACCGGCAGCTCGCACGGCAGGAAGTCGACCGCCAGGACCACGGGGCCGCGGCCTTCCACGCCGTCGCGTGTCCTGCCGCTGGCGGCTTCGTACACGAAGACGGGGGCGTCCGGCGTCGTCGTCTTGACCGTGCATTCGATCGAGCCGTTCAGGTCGCAGGAGATATCGCCGATCACGCGAAGCCGTGGAACTGCGGACCCGCCGTAGAGCGTTCGCAGTTGATCCAACGTCACGAGCCGCGGGTACCGTGATTCCCAATAGATGCAGTTCACGAGCAGCGTCAGGTACGGCAGGTAATCAGCGAATCGCGAGCGATATCGCAGCGGATGATCGTAATACTCCTGGAGGTTGAACGGCTGAGTCGCGTCCAGCCGAACGATCATATGCTCCTCGCGAAACACGACTTTGCGGCACACGTTCGGTCTCGCGTCAAGCCTCGACAAATCCTCCGGCCGCACCTCCTCGACGGGCAGCAGGTCGAAGATTTCCTGCGCGCCCTTGGAGACCTGTCCGTATCCCGCGAACCCGCAGACGAACGGCTGAAGGAGCGCAGGCAGGCCGCCTCGCCGAATCTCCTCGCCGACGGCGCGGAATGCCTCTCGAACGTGTTCGAGATCGTGGTACGCGTGGGCAGGCCGAACGCGCTCGAACGGACTGCCTACGCCCTCGACGCGCAGCCGCTCGCCCAAGGCCCAAAGCGTGTCGATCATGCCGGCCAATCCGGCATAGTTGCCGAAGAACACCAGACGCCGGCCCTTGTCGTCGACGATCTTCTCGTAGTCGATCAACTGACAGTCCGTCTCGATCAGCTTGCGGAGCGCCGGCATGTTCCCCGACTGGCCCTTGATCGTGTGCGAGAAGTACACGTAGGTCTTGTTCGGCCGGATCTTCGCGACGGGAATCTCCTTGACGCCCATGATGATGGGGCAGCCGCTCAGGTCGTCGGTCACGTCAGCCCCGGCCGAGCGGTAGTCCTCCGCGGAGAACGCGCGCGTGGGCGAGGCCTCGACGGAGAACGCGAGTCCCTTCTCATCGATCAGCCGCTTCATGTCCGCCGGCACGATCGGCACGCGCGCCTCCCATCGGCTCTTGTCTTCATGACGAATTCCGATCCTGTTCACGCTGCAACCTCCCGAACCGGCACGGCGATCGGCCAACGAGGGACGGCCCCCCGGGCAATCGTCGAAGCTCGGAGCATCGCATCTATGCGACTCGACAATGGGGCTTCCGCGCTCGGCTGCGAGCGCTCCAGATTCGTGGGACGCATCATCCTAACCGACCGGCCGACCGGCTTCAAGCCATCGCCGCCCCGTAGGGCAATCGCATTCTCGGCGTCGTTGAGAGCCCTCGGCCTTGGCCGAGGGGTGGCAATGTTGGGCGAGTCGCGCACCTTGCGTGAAAAGAGATGGCCGCGCACGTGGGGCTCCGTGCGCATTAGAAGCTGCCCGGCGGCCAAGGCCGGCGGCTCTCAATAGAGGGCGACGCCCTCGCGCGAGAGTCCCTGCGCAGCGCGCCGAGACTCGCCTCAGCGAACGGTCCGCGATGGGCGGGTAGCGCTATGGAAACGGTTCGGGCGGCTTGGCAATTTCTGGCATGACGACGATGGTGCCGGCCATCACGTCGCCGAGGCGTTGGCGGTTTCGCGTGACGAGGACCATCATCATCAGGGTGACGATCCAGCCCGGCGGGCCGATGCCGACCATCAGGACGCGAAGCGCGTTTCGCCAGAGGCATTGGACGGCGGTCGGCCGAGAACCGCTCAGGCTCAGGACGCGGCATCCCAGAAGCAGCTTGCCCGGCGTGGACGCGAGCACGAGTTCCCAAACCAGGCACCAAAGCCCATAGAGGCCGAGAAAGCCCAGTTGGATCGGCAGCAGCTTCGACTGCATCTGCGGGTCGGCGAGCGCCTCCTCGAAGGCGGTCATGTCGAACGACTGTACGGTGGACGGCACGACGCTTGCGGCAAACGGCATCGTGATGACCAGCGCCGGCAGGGCGTCAACGATCGTGGCCAGGGCTCGACGCCAGACCGCCGCCAGCGCGAAACCGACCGGCAGAATCGCGGGGCGCGTCACCTGTTCGCGTCGCGTCCACATGATGAACGTCATCAGGCCAAGCACGAGGGCGAGGGACACGGCGTCCTGCCAGTCGGACGAAGCCGGCGGCGGCTCGCTGTACGGCGCCAGCGTCGTGAACTGAACGAGCGGCGACATCTCGATGACGCCGAAGCCGAACTCGATGATGCCGTCGGCCCGAGGTCGGGCCACCGCCAAGCCGCCGCGCCCGATGCCGACGCCGCAGGTTTGAGGATCGATCTCCAGCTTCTCCGTGCCGTCTCGTGCCGCGCCCTTGGAGGCCCAAGCGCCGGTTTCGTTAGCATAGACGTGAAGCTGCACGCGGCCGTCGGCGGACGCCACGCCGGCGACGAGAACGGGGCCTTCCTGCCGCGCGCCGACCCATGCGTGGCGGATCGGTTGCAAGAGGGGTACGGGTTGCGGCCGCGTCCAGCCTCGCTCCGTTCGTTGGGCGGCCAGGAGTTCCTCCTTGCCTTCGGCGCGCCAAAACAACCAGGGTCGCTCTTGCCAACCCGTGATCCAGAACGCCTCTCCCTCGGCCGCGGCGGGGGGCGCTGGAAGTCGTCGCCAGGCGCCGTCGTCCAATTCCATGACGACGAGGCCGTTGTCGCCGCTCGAGTTCGTCCTGTCGGACGAGTCCGTCGGACTGGGCATCCGGTCAGCTTGCTCGGTCGGCCGGTCTGTTCGGTCAGTCGCGGCGGTCGACGGGTCCGCCTTGTCAGACGTCGGTCGCGATGCCCGCCCTCCCTCGGAGGCGTCACTCTTTGCGTCGTTCGCCTCCGGTACGCCTTGCGATTTGTGCGATGCGGCGGTCGTCGAGGTTGTCGGGGTCTTCAGGTCCCGATGACGAATGACGGCCCACAGTCTTGCCGATCGGCTGCTGCCGCCCCAGGCCAACGGCGGATTCTCCGACACGTCGCGC
>CAZERK010000244.1:0-2559 GCA_964514515.1 uncultured Planctomycetaceae bacterium | reverse complement strand
ACGGGCGCCGGCCGTCGGGCCGTCGTCTTGCAAGTAGTCCCAGGCAGACAGATTGGAGAAAAGTACGCGAAGAGATTCGGCGTCGGCGCCGAGCGCGAGAATCTCGCCGCTGACGGGCGGCAGGCGATGGGACTGCTTCGGCGTTGTCTCCTTGCCTTCCTGTCCGGCGCACCAGAATTGGATCACCGGCAGGTCCGTTCCCGTCTGCTTCGATTCGCCGACGATCCAGACGGTCTCCTCGGCGCCGGCGACGTAGCAGCGGGCGGCTCGCCAGTCTTCGGCGATGGCCGGCGTGCTCGCCACGCACACGAAGAAGCAGACGACTGCAATCAGGCGAAATCGCATGGGACGCATTATTCGCCGCTCGGGGAGTCGGGTCAAATGCGCGCCCAGCCGGGATGCTGGCGCGCCGTGGGCGTCGGGAGTCTCACGATTGAATTCGGAGCAGACCTTCGCCAAGGCGCGTCTTGTCGGAGCCGCGACCGTGAGGGAGCGGTGAACGGTTCCAGGCTCGCTGGGATGCTGGCGCTGGGGGTTGTACAGAAAACGCTTCCTCGTCCCGACGCCCATCTGGACGGCTTTCGCTGCGTCATGCGTGGACGGCTCTGATACCGAACCTGCGATTGCGTTGGGGCGTATTCCGGGACGGCCCCGTCACCGTTGATCCGGCCGTCGGTTTCTGCGAAGATACGCATTGTGAGTCTGCGGGGGCCCGGCCTTCCATCTGTGTTTGTTCATCCAGGAAGCCGCGGTTCATCGGAGGGCAACAAGATGAGACTTCGTTGCTTGCGAATCGCAGCGGTCGTCCTGCTCGCGATGTCGGTACCGGCGTCGGCCGCGTTCACCAACAACATCATGCTGACGGGCTACTGGCCGCCGACGAACGAGATGCTGCGGCCCTTCAGCCCCAACCAAGAACAAAATCCCGACGGCTGGATCGGACAGGACTGGGAAGGGCGCGGCTACGACGTGTACGCGTATTTTCCGGAGTTCAACGGCCCGAACGACAACATCGGCTACGGCGACTTCGAAGTCGACTACCAGGACACGTCCGACGATTTCTGGCGGATCACGGACGAAATCCATCCCGTGGCGATCATCACGTTCGGCGCGGGGGTCAACTCCAAGCCCTGGGAGATCGAGTATCGCCAACGCAACCTGGCAACGTGGGTTGGCGACTATCGCACCCCTTATCAGCCGACGCCTGCACCTCCGGACCATACCCGTCCGGCCGGCACGATCCGCTATTCATCGCTGCCGATGACCGAGATTCGCAGCGCCGTCAACTCGGCGGGATTGGGCATCACAGCGATGATCGACTCGGGGGCCGATTTCGCCGGCGGCTTCCTGTGCGAGTACATCGCCTACCACGCAACGTGGTACCACGACATGCGATGCGACCTCGAGGACCCCAACTGGTACTGGAACATGGCGGCCGGGCATATCCACGTCGCTCCCAACTTGAGCATCAACACGGCCCAGGCGGCGACGGAAGTCACGCTTCGCGCGCTGACCAACTACCTCGATACCGTCGTGCCAGAACCGGCGACGGCCTTGCTCGTGCTCGGCGCACTCTGGGCGCTGCCGCGCCGCCGCCGCACATCGAGCACACCGCGATGAGAACGCGCGAGGAGACTCGGCGCTGTTTGATCGCCGGTTCGCCGTGATCTGCGATGAATCGCCGCGGGCTTGCGACGTGCTGCCGCCCTTGTCTTATCCAGGCGGACGGCATCAGCCCTGCGTCCATGCCGGGAGATGGATGCTTGCGTCTGACGGTACAGCCGAATCCGACGGCTGCGCAGCGGGGTCGCGCCAGAACGTGACCAGCAGCGAGACGGTCCGCTCGGTCGCGTGAAACAGCGGCTGGACGTGCGTCAGGCCCTCGAACAGCCAGAAGCTCTTGGCCGGCGAGCCGATCCGTTCGTACAGCGCGGTCGCGCCGCTCGTGGGCGTCGTCGTGTCGTCCTCCGCCTGGAGGATCATCACGGGCGTCTGGATGTCTCCCAGGCGGGCACGCGTCTCGAATAACCAGGCGAATCCCAACCGAGCAGAGAAGTCCAGCAGGGGGAACAGGATGCCCGCCGGTTCCGCAGCGAGGGCGATCATGGCCTCGGGGTCGTAGGGGCCGTCGAGCGTGACGGACTTGATCTCCGGCCGGGCCCGCAGGGCGGCGAGGCCCAGCGCCGGACCTGTTCCGAGCGAGATGCCCAACAGGTGGACGTTCTGGCACGCCGTCGATTCGTCGCTGAGGATCCAATCGAGCATCGCCTGGCTGTCGTCCAATAGCGTCGCGAGGTCGGGCGCGCCCTCGCTGTCGCCGTAGCCCTGGTAGTCAAACGCCACGACGTGCATGCGGTTCGCGGCGGCGACGGCGACCCAGGGCAACGTACACGCGACCGGCCCGCTCGTTCCGTGCATGACCAAGACCGTGCCGGCCGGATTCGCGTCGAACTCGCCGGCCCATTGCGCGGGCACGAACCAGCCGACGATTCGGCGTCCGTTGGCGCTGACGACCGAGACGTCCTCGTAAGTCAGGCCGATCTGGTCCGGGCGGGAGGC
>CAZERK010000243.1:0-5918 GCA_964514515.1 uncultured Planctomycetaceae bacterium | reverse complement strand
GCCGGGCGGGACGGCCGGCCCGGGCGAGGCGCCGTGGCAGGAGCCGGACGGGATCACGGTGATCGATTACGACTGGTGCATCGGCTGTCGCTACTGCGAGGCGGCGTGCCCCTACTGGGCGCGCCGGTTCAACTTCGCGCAGCCCGACCTGCCGGCCGACGATCTGAACCCCGACATGAGCTACCTATCCAACCGCCCGCGCCCCAAGGGCGTGATGGAGAAATGCACGTTCTGTCTGCATCGCACGCGACAGGGACGGATGCCGGCGTGCGTGGAAGTCTGCCCGACCGGCTCGCGCAAGTTCGGCAACGTGCTCGATCCCGACAGCGAGGTCGCGTACATCCTGCGCCAGAAGCGCGTCTTCGTGCTGAAGGAGGAGGTCGGCACGCTGCCCCGGTTCTTTTATTACTTCGACGAGCGCGGCAGCCGCTACCATGAGCCGATCGCACCGGTAGCGCCCGGCACGGAAGGAGGCGCGACGTGAAGCGCTACGTCACGTTTCTCTGGCAGTGCGCGCGGATGAGCTTCGTCGGCGACTGGCGCTATCACCTCTGGATGACGCTCCTGACCCTCGTCGCGTTGATCGGCATGTATAGCTGGTGCCAGCAGCTTGCGCACGGACTCGTGACGACGGGCATGACCGATCAGGTCTCCTGGGGACTGTACATCGCGAACTTCACGTATCTCGTGGGGCTGGCGGCCGCGGCGGCGATGCTGGTCATCCCGGTCTATATCTATCGAAACATGCACTTGTACGACGTGGTCATCTTCGGCGAACTGCTGGCGGTCGCGGTCATCATCATGTGCCTGCTGTTCGTGACGGTCGACCTGGGCCGGCCGGACCGTTTCCTGCACATCTTCCAACGGTTCAACTTCCCCATCTCGATGCTGACGTGGGACGTCATCGCCCTGCTGGGCTATCTGCTGCTCAACCTGCACATCTGCGGCTACCTGCTCTACTGCGCCTATTGCGGGCGCCCGCCGTCGAAGGTTTTCTACATCCCGTTCGTCTTCGTCGCGATCGTCTGGGCCGTCAGCATCCATACCGTCACGGCGTTCCTTTACGTCGGCCTCGGCGGACGCCCCTTCTGGAACTCCGCCATCATCGCCCCGCGGTTCCTGGCGAGCGCGTTCGCCGCCGGCCCCGCGTTCATCATCCTGACGCTTCAGATCGTGCGGCGATACACCGCGCATCGCGTGAGCGACGACGCCCTGCTCACGCTGCGGCGCATCGTCCAGGTGGCCATGCTCATCAACATCTTCCTGCTCGGCTGCGAGGTCTTCACGGAGTTCTACACGGACTCCGCGCACGTCGCCTCCGCGCGCTATCTCTACTTCGGACTGCACGGTCGATCCGCGCTCGTGCCTTGGATTTGGACGGCCATCGCCTTCAACCTGGTCGCCGCGCTGCTGTTGATCCTGCCGGCCTCCCGAGCGCTGAGCACGCTGAACCTCGCCTGTATCCTGGCCATCGTCGGCATCTGGATCGAGAAGGGCATGGGACTGATCGTGCCCGCGTTCATCCCGACGCCGCTCGGCGAAGTCGTCGAGTACGTGCCCACCGCGCGCGAAATCCTCGTCTGCCTGGGCATCTGGGCGGCGGGCCTTCTGCTCTACACCGTCTTCGTTCGCGTATCGGTCCCGGTTCTGGCCGGGCAATTGACGTACGAGAAGTCCTACGGGCATTCGCCGGACGGGCGGCCTCGCCGCGGCATGACGCCGGCTTGAGGAAGGAGCCACGACCCATGAAACGTCATCCCCTGTTCGCCGTGCTGGTCGCATCGACTGTTGTCCTCGTCACCGCAGGCGCCGCCTTCGGACAGGCGTTCGGGCTGGCGGAGCTTTCCAAGGAGAGCCGCGCGTGCGTCGACTGCCACAAGAAGACGAACGCCGCGATCTACCAGCAATGGGGCGCCAGCAAGCATTACCGCGCCAACGTCGGCTGTTACGAGTGCCACGCAGCCCCCGAGGGCGAGCCCGACGCCTTCAAGCACGAGGGCGCCTGGATCGCGACGATCGTCTCACCGAAGGACTGCGCGCGGTGTCACGCCAAGGAGGCGATGGAGTTCTCGCAGTCGCACCATTCAAAAGGCGGGCGGATTCTCGGTTCGCTCGACAACATCCTGGCCGAGGTCGTCGAGGGCAACGCGGGCATGATCACGCCGGCCTTCCAGAACGGCGTCAGCTCGGCGGCGGTCAGCGGCTGCTGGCAGTGCCACGGCACCGAGATCAAGGTGATGCCCGGCGGGAAGCTCGACGCGGCGACGTGGCCAAACACGGGCATCGGCCGCATCAATCCCGACGGGTCCGAAGGCTCCTGCGCCGCCTGCCACAGCCGGCACGCCTTCTCCGTCGCGCAGGCGCGCCACCCCGACAACTGCGGCAAGTGCCATATGGGTCCTGACCATCCGCAGATGGAGATCTACTACGAGAGCAAGCACGGCATTGCCTTTCGCGCGAACATCGACAAGCTCAACATGGACTCGGCGAAATGGGTGGTCGGCGAGGACTACAGCGCGGCTCCGACCTGCGCGTCGTGCCACATGAGCGCCACGGACAAGCAGCCGGTGTCGCATGACGTCGGCCTGCGCATCAGTTGGAACAACCGGCCCGAGCTCAGCGTTCGGCCGGAGGTCAGCGACCAGAAGATGGGGCTGCCGGGCGCGGAGATCAATTGGGAGCGTCGCCGGGCGAACATGAAGGACGTCTGCCGCAACTGCCACGAGAAGCAATGGGTAGACAACTTCTACGTGCAGTACGACGCGCTCATCGAACTGTACCATGAGAAGTTCGCCAAGCCGGGCATGGAGCTGTACGGTTTGGCGAAGCCGCTGCTGCGGCCCGTCGCGTTCTCCAATCATCTCGACTTCGTGTGGTTCGAACTGTGGCATCATGAGGGACGCCGGGCGCGACACGGCGTCTCGATGATGGGACCGGACTATACGCATTGGCACGGCACGTATGAGGTCGCCCGCAACTTCTACACGGAGATGGCGCCGGAGTTGGAGCACCTGATTCGAGGCGGCAAGGCGTCCGGCGATCCACAGAAGGTCGCCGCGGCCGAAGCGCTGGCCGGCAAGCTCGATCAAGTTCTCAACTCACCGAATCACCGCTGGTATCTCAACAAGATGGATCCGGCCGAGAAAGAGCGGCGACAGAAGGAGGCGGAAGAATTCAAGAAGCGCTACGCGAAGTAGGATGACGGGCTTGGCCGCTGGTATCGTTCCCGCAGGCGGCGTGACCGTGCCGACCGGGGCGACATGAGGCCGTGGGCCTTGCTCATGGACCGCGCCAGGTCGGCGGATTGAGCTTGTAGGTGGTCGTGAGAAGCGGCGGCGGCTGGTCGAAGACGAACGCCTCCGGGAGCGACCAGCGCAGCATGGCGTCGATCCGCTTGCCTCGGTCTTGCTGTGCCATCTCGCGCGACCCGAACTCGGTTCCCGTACCCAGACGGAACGCGCTGAGCGTGACCTCGCTCGCTGAGACCGGCACCGTCAAAAGGCAGTCCCCATTGCAGAACAGCGCCAGCCGGCCGCACACGAATGTCAGACTGATGTCGCGGCGACCCTCGGGAGCGACGGGCAGACGCCATGTCTGCTCCTGGCTCGCGTCAGCGGCGTGCTCCCATCGGAAATCCACGCGCGACCGCAGGAAATGGACGGTCAGCCTGTAGTTGTCTTCCGTTTGTTGTCCGGAAGGCGCGGATGAGGCGAGCGTCGAACCGGCCGAAGACGTCACGACGGCCTGTTCTTCCGGCGAATCGGAGTCGCTTGTCGTCGTACGGCCGGCTGTCACCATCAGCGAAAGCCCCGCGCCCAGGTTCTCCCGGTCGTTCCCGCTGTGCACTTCGAAGCTGCCGCGCACGCCGCTGCTATCCGCAAGAACCATGTCCGGGGCAGCCACGATCTGCTGCGTGAGCTGGCTCCCCTGCACGCGCACGAACCAATCACCCTCGCTCGCCTCCTGGATGCGCGGCAACCGGCTCGGCTGCACCCATCGCGACTCCAACACCCCGCTGGCTTCCGTGGTGGCCGGTGTACTCGTGGAGTCCGTGTTGCCCTCGTCGTTCGTCAACAAGACGGCGAGTTGTCGTCGAGGCGGCACGGTTCGCAGAAGCGTGCGCATGTCTTCCTTGCGGCGCGCCAGGGCATCCTTCAGGCGGTAGAGGTAGATATCCGGCGAGAAGAAGTAGCCGCGGAACATGGGATCGAGCCGCTCGTACAACTCTCGGTTGAGGTAGGTGCGGCTGTAGCGCTTCTCGAGCGTGTAGTACTCCAGCTCATCGCGTCCCATCGAGGCGTAGAGGATGTGCTCCCCGGCTCGAATCCACCGGTGCGTGTAAAACGAGCTTGTGACCAGGTAATCCGGAAACTCGGCTGCCAACAGGTCGGCGCGTCTGTTCAGCGGCGAGAGTTCGACCGCCAGCACGGGGGGGTAGGTTGCGGCAGCCGGCTGGAGGTGCTCGCCCATGTAGAACTTGTACCGGTAGGGGAACCGCGCGTGGTAGCTCGCGACGACGCTGCCGCGCGGCACGACCCGCGGAAAGTCCTCGCTGAAGTCGACCCGTGTGTCGTGCGACATCGAGTACGAAATCGTGGCCGACATCACGGCGGTGTAGGCGGTGCAGACCGCAAGCAGCGATTTCGTCAGACGAGGCGCCCACGCGACCCATCGAACGTACCCGGCCATCGCGAGCAAGGCGGCAAACGGCAACAAGGGCTCCACGTAACGAATGCCGACGACGGTCGACGCGCAGGCGGCGCCGAAAGGGAGGAGGATGAAAGACACCAAGACGCCGCTCAGCGAGAGATTGCGGCGGATTCGAGGCAACAGCGCGAGCACGGACGCCCAAAGCGACGCGTACAAAGGAAAGCCGTAGTAGAACGGCAACATGGCGAAGAGTTGGTACGCGCCCTTCTGCAACGGGAAGGCCATGCCGGGCAGAACGTCGAATCCATAATGCCCCGTCGTCATGTGTTGAAGAATGCCCATGAACGCCGTGGCGACCAGCCGGTACTGCGCCACCAGGATCGGATTGCCCGCCAGGAACACGGCCGCCATCAACAGCGTCACGATTGCGCTCTGGCCCGCCGTGCGCATCAGCACGCGCTTGGCTCGCCGCGCAGTGCCGCCTGGGTATCGCTTGAGGGCGCAGAGGAGCACGAGTAGATACACGGCGAGGGCAGCCAATCCGAAGCTAAATCGGCAACCGGCGGCCATCGCGACAAAACATGCTGATGCGAACGTCGACGTCATCGCGCCGCTCCGCAGAGCCCGCAGCGCGAAATAGACCGAGACCGCGAGGTACAACACGGCAAGCGTATCGACCGCTTGGTAGTTGGCGGAGGTCTGCACGTGCCCGGGCGCCAGGGCCGCTGCCAATGGCGCGATCAGCGCGGCGTAGCCCCGATGCAGCCGTCGAGCCGCCAGCCAGATGGGCACGAGGATCAGCGCGCCGATGACGGCCTTGAACGGCACGGCGACGGCATAGATGTACGCGTCGTCGATCTCCGTGACACCCTGCCACCACGCGGCAAGTCGAACAACGCCTGCCACGTGCATGAAGTAGAACTGCTGTTTCCAGACGATGTGCGCGTCCTCGAATCCAGACGGCTTCTCGGTGAAGTTGCCCTCGATGAGCACGCGGGCCCGTTTCAGGTTGAACTCGCTGTCGGGTACCGCCTCGAGCGGCCAATCGGTCCACCGCAGGCAGAACGCGACGACCAGCAATCCCAGCAAGATGATGATGCTGAACGGCAACGCGCGTCGGGACGGTCCTGCCGGGGCCGCAGAGGCCGCGGCCGAACTTGGCCGACCGGCCGCGTTCGCCTGGGCGCGCGGAGGAGCCGGGATACGGGATTCAGCGTGATCGTCCCGCAAGGTGAACGAGTCCATCATGGGTTCTTCAGTCCGCCGCC
>CAZERK010000242.1:0-5923 GCA_964514515.1 uncultured Planctomycetaceae bacterium | reverse complement strand
CGCTCAACAACATTGCTGCCACGGATTCGGGGGGGGATGTTAAGCCGCAGTTGACAACCGACGGAGCCTGCAACTGGGTGGCCGTGTGGAAATCCGACGACGGTCTGGGCGGAACCATCGGAACCGACGATGACATCCTCGTGGCCCGCGGCTGCATCACGCAACTCGGGGATCTCGACTGCGACGGCGATGTTGACGGCAGCGACATTGCGGAGTTTGTCGGGTGTTTCTTGCAGGGCCCGAGTATTGCCCCCGGCTGCGCGTGCGCGGATATGAACTCGCCGCAACCGGACGGCATGCTCGATGACAATGACATCATACTCTTCGTAGCAGCGCTGTTGGGCGCGTAGCCCCACTGCAAACCGAATGCAACAGGCGTGGCCTTCCCACCCGAACGTCGGTCGAAATCGGCATCAGTGTCCGCCCGAGGCCCCTGCGGCGTGTCGGTGCACCGCAGGGGCCTTCGCTTCGCCGTCCCCCATCGGCCCTGACGCGGCTTCAAGCCCGGGGGCCGCGGATGCGCGAGAGTTGGGCGTACAGAGCTTTCACGGGATGCTGCGGAACGCATCAAACGGCCGTCATATCCCGCGTATTGCTTTTGGGAAGAAGGCGGTGCTCCGTCTTCCGATTGGAGCCCGCAGCGTCCTGTGAACGCAAGGGCTTCCGTCCCGGGCGACCGCCTACATCGCTTCGACCTCTTTCAGCTTCGCGCTCAGTTCGGCGGCCTTCTCAGGCTGCTGATCGGCCTTGCACTGCTCGATCCCCGCTTCGAGCTTCGCAATGACCTTAGCCTTCAATTCGGACGCCTTCTGCTCCAACTCGTCGGCCTTCTGCAGGTAGAACTGGGCCTTCTTCTCGCCAAGCTTGGTCGCTTCTTCACGGAGCTGCGCGGCCTTTTCCTTCATCCCAGCGATGTCCTTGCACGGATCGCCGACCTTCTCGACCTTGCTGAGCCGGTCGATGCTAGCGGCGGCGCGACGAACGGCCTCGACGCTCGGCACGCGCTCGATCATCTCCAACAACTGCGATCGCCGGTCCAGGATCGGATGCCATACGGCCAGCTCCCGGGTTGGGAGGCCCTGCTTGAGCTCCTGGGCCTTGGCTTCGTCGCCTGCCTTCAGCGCCTTATCGATATCCTGCTTGAGCGCCTTGTGCAGTCGCTCGAAGTCGAAGTCGCCCCTGGCGAACAGGAAGGCTTCGTCCTCGCTCAGCTTGCCGTCGTCGTCGTGGTCGGCTTCGGGGTAGGCTTGCAATACCTTGTCGGGCATCTCCAACAGCGCGGCCGCCAGAAAGGCCCAGCATTCTTCCTTGACGATGTTGCCGTCGCCGTCCAGATCGCCGGCGCCGAACTCCAGCACCTGGGCGAACACGACCTGCGCGTGCCGGTCGCGGTCCTGGACGGTGGCGGCGTATTTCACCTTCTTGGGCGTGCTCTTGGTCTGGCCCTGGGCCGTGCCCGCCAAGACGAAGCCGGACCAAAGCACCAGCAGCATCACGGTGGGAAGACGAAGAAGCGGCCGTCGCGTCGGACGGTCGGTTTGCAACAGAATCATGTCGATTCTCCTCTCAAAGGTCCTCGGGTCGCCGGACATGCACGCGGGTTGATACGCCAACGGAAACGCAGGCGACGGCTTGGCCGCCTCGAGCAGACAACGGGCATACTCGCCTGCCGCCAGCCTCCCATGACGAAGGGCAAGCTGGTCGCAGGCGGACTCCCGCGCCCGATCGATCTTGCGGTTCACCCACGCGACGACCGGCCAGAAAAACACGATCGTTCCGGCCAACCACTGCAAACACCGCACGAGCAAATCGCCCCGCCGGAGATGGGCGATCTCGTGGACAACCACCGTTTCCAGCTCGTTCGGCCGCACGAGATGGCAACGGGATAGCACCAATAGCGGACGGAACAGCCCCACGACGAAGGTCGCTCGCGCCTCGTCGCTCAGCCGGATCGACGGGACCCGGCGAACGCCCAACCGTCGGCAGACGCCTTCGACGAGCGCCCGCGTTTCCGGATCAGCTTCGGGCAGCGCCGCGTATCGAGAACGGAAGCACCGGTAGCTGTAGAGTCGGGCAACCCCCAAGGCGAGGACCGCCGCGACGTAGCCCACGGCCAGAAGCGCCGCCCAATTGGGTGCCGCCGTTGCGTCTGAAAAGACGGCCGGCGCGGCGCCGGCCGCGCGACGAACGGACTCCGCGGTCGTCATGTCCCGAACGTCCTCCGGGACCCAGGCGGCCAGCGGCGCGGACCAAAACCTCCCGCAGAGACTCGCAAACGAAAAAGACCAGCCCGGCCCCACGGGCATCAGGAACTTGAGGAGCACGAGCGCCCACAACGCCATCTCGAGGCCCGGTCGCAACCGACCTCGAAACAGAGGCAGCACAGCCCACGTCAGCACAGCCAGCAACGTCCCGAACAGGACGGCCTGGCCCAGCCAGGTCAACACGGCCCCGGACGCGGGTTCAGCGCCGAGAGACGACCCGGCACCGATCATGGAGCTTCCTCCGCGCCTTGGGAGCGCTTCTTCGATTTCGCTCCGTCGGCCTGTTCTCGCTTGCGAATCTTGGCCTCGATCCGTCGAAGGTCTTCCGACGACAAATCCGCCTCCTCGACCAGATGGAGCACCAGCTCCTCGGCCTGTCCGTCGAAGGCGCTCTGAAGGAGCTGCAAGACGCGCTGCCCCAGCACCGTCTCACGCCGCACGGCCGGGGCGTACACGTAGGGCTGCCGGCTCCGATCCACGCGCAGCGCCCCCTTCTCCGCGAGCTGTTTCATCATGGTCATGACGGTCGTGTAGGCGAGCGGCCCTTGCTCCCCAGGCGGCAGCGCTTCGAGCACCTGCCGAACGGTCGCCGAGCGCAAGGCCCAGACGACCTTCATGATCTGCAGTTCCGACGCCGTGATGTGCGGAGAGAGATCGCTCATGCCAAGCCCCTTTCTACTATACGTACAGTAAGCTTACTATATTCATAGTAGCTTGTCAAGGGCCCGATCATTTTTTCCGAAGGCTCCCGCCTCAGCCCCCCAGGCTGCTGAATCAAAGGGCCGGGCGGCTGCGCCGGCTCGCCGCCGAACAAGCCTGAAGAGATCGGGCCGTCAGGTTGCTGAACCGAAGGGACCGGCGCTTGCGTCCGCTGGGAGGCGCGAGGCGCGATCCGCGTTTGAAGGGCGCCCTCGTGTGGTAGAATCGTCGCGGGAAGCGAGGCCGTCGTGACACGCGTTTACCACGGAATTGAATTCGACTCGGAGAAGATCGCCGAGTTCTGCCGCCGGCACGGCGTTCGCAAGCTGAGCCTGTTCGGTTCGATCCTGCGCGAGGACTTCCGGCCCGACAGCGACATCGACGTGCTGGTGGAGTTCGGCCCCGAGGGTTCGCCCAGCCTCCTGGACTTGGGCGGCATGTTGATGGAGATGACGGAGATGCTGGGCCGTCCGGTGGACCTCAAGACCTGGGGCTTCATGTCGGATCGGGTTCGACGACGGGTCGAGCGAGAACGACAGGTGCAATATGCCGCCTAGCGGTTCCCCGGCGGATCGTGAGCGGTTGGAGCACATGCTCGCGGCGGCGCGGGACGCCGTGTCGATCGCCGTCGGCCGCCGGCGCGAGGAACTGGATAGCGACGTTCTCCTTCGACACGCCTTGGTCCGCTGCGTTCAGTTGATCGGGGAAGCGGCGACTCGCGTGGGGGAGGCGGCGAAGGCACGGGCGCCCGGCCTGCCGTGGGCGCGGATCGTCGGCATGGACGTGTCGCTCCGGCTTCTGAAGATCGCGTCCGAACGACTCCGCCTCGACCGCCTGCCGCCGATGCAACGCCGACGGATCGAGCTGATGCACGGCTCACTGATGTGCCGTGACGCCCGGCTGGCCGGCTTCGACGCCGCGACGTGCGTCGAGGTCGTCGAGCACCTGGACCCGCCGCGTCTGGCGGCATTTGAACGGGTCCTGTTAGAGTTCGCCCGGCCCCAGACGATCGTGCTGACGACGCCGAACTGCGAGTACAACGTGAAGTTCGAGACGCTGCCGGCCGGCCGCCTGCGCCATCGCGACCACCGGTTTGAATGGGCGCGCTCGGAGTTCGAGACCTGGGCCAACGGCCTCGCCAACCGCTTCGGCTACGCCGTCCGCTTCCTCCCCGTCGGCCCCACGGACTCCGCCGTCGGCGCCCCGACGCAGATGGCGGTATTCGATGATGACAAGAAGGAGAACAAATGAAACGTACCACCGTGCTAGCAGCGATTCTACTTCTGGTTCTCGGCGTGCTGGTAGGGATACGGCTCTTGCTTGACCGCACCGGAGAAACCGACACACCTGGATTCCTGGACTTCCTCAAGGACCCTGCTCTCCAAGAACAGTACGCTCAGTCTCTTGCGCGCCGCGACGAAGAGGTTGAAAAGTTGATGAAAGAGCCACCGGAAGAACTCGTGTCGATGTTGCTGGACGCGAAGCGACAGGACTTGGCGCGACGAGCGATCAAGGCAGCGGGCCCGAGCGTTTGCCCCGCCCTCCTCAATGCTCTGTCCCGGCCCGAGTTCCGCCGGAAGTCTGAACAGAAGCAGCAAGCCGAATCGATGCTGCTGACGACGCTGTCTGAGCCGCTCGTCGCCGTTCTCGATTGCCTGTGCGTCTATGCCCCAGAAGAGGCCGCGCCGGTTGTCGCGCCGCTCATCGACGATCCAGATGGACAAATCCGCAAACAGGCGATTCTCTTGCTCGGCGCGCTTGGGGTGGATTCGGCAGTCCCTCCCCTGCTTTGCGTTCTGTCAAGCCAGGACAACGACGATCGGAGCTTCGCGCTGATGGGCATCAGCGATGCGATCAGAGCAAATCGGGTCTCCGAGGGCTTTCGGACGGAAGTCTTCGACGCCGTGTGGCAACTCGCGTCTCGTGGGGATATTGCCACTTGCTATCTGGCCCCCGAGTGCCTGTTGGGCCTTGATCGGGAACGAGCTGCGCGACTGCTTGCGTCACCCGAGAACTTGCGCCGCTCGCACGAGGGCGTGCCGTCCATGTTGCGTGCGCTGCGAGAGGCTGATGTGCCTGTCGATGAAGACTTGCTGCTTGGACTTGTACGTACCGCTGGAAACGACCACGGAAATGAGCGGAAGTGCCGGATTGTCGGCGAAGCTCTCCTGCTGCTGGCGCGTCATGACTCAGAGGCCGCTCGGTCTGCCATCTTGAAAGGGACCGAATCCCTCTCCAAGACCGTTCAAGGCTGCGCCACAGAGGCCCTCGCGGTCAGTCGCGGGATTCGCGATCCGTATCGGGTGATGTTTGACCGATTGGATGCAGTTGGCTGGAAAGAGCTAACCGACGCGCAGCGGCACGTTCTGGCAGCCCGCTTCCTCATCGACGAGGTCAACAACGGCGGCTTCGCGCAGTACTTCTTCAATAGCAGCGGCGAGTACTGGCGCGAAGCATTGGCTGGCTTGAAGGCCATCGGTGCGACTTCCGATCTCGAACTCCTGCAAGAAGCGATTGCCGCATTCGGATCCAGCGGGCCAAGCAGCGACGACCTGCAGAGGAATGATGAGCTTGCCCGCGTTGTCGGAGAAGATGATGCGCTGTTTCCGCGCCTCGAAGACAGATTCTACAAGGACGAACAAGACCGCGAGGTGCTTCTCCTTCGCTACATTATGGCGCACCCGAATGACTTCCTGGAACAGCAGCCACCATAAAAAAGGAGGCTGGGGGCTTTCGCTTCCAGGGGGTCGCCGCGCTGACGCCCTGGCAACCTCCGTCCGCCCTCCGGGCGGTTTCAACTCTCGGCCCGTTCCGAGCAAGAGACATCCGGCGCATCGCGGAGGCCCACGATGTCAGCCGGCGGCGAGCGCGGAGATCCTCTGGTTGGCAACATGTAGTGGTTGTACACGCCTGGAGGCAACCGACACGCCCATGCCTCCATCTGGTTCGATCCCCACCTC
>CAZERK010000241.1:3913-5924 GCA_964514515.1 uncultured Planctomycetaceae bacterium | reverse complement strand
GTGGCGGTGGCGTCCGGATTGGGGAATGCGCTGGCGCTGCTCGATCGCATCAAGGAGGAGGACCCGTCGCCATGATACGGTGGGCCGTCGTCATCATCGCGTCGCTGAGCTGGGTGTTCGCCTTTCGTCAATACGTCAGCGCGGACCGCGCCTCGCAATGGGCGCTGGTCGGCTTGGCCGTCGTCCTCGGCGCGTGCGATCGGCGAGCATGGCTTCCAGGTGCAGCAAAGCGGCGCGTCGCGTGGCTCGCGGTCCCGGCCGTCGCGGCGTCGCTGCTGGCCGAGCCGCCCTATCGGCCCGGCCTGATGCTGTTGGCAGGCGGGGCCGTCGCGTGCGCGTTGACATCGCGATCCAGGTTGCTGGCCATGCTCAAGTCGGCCGGTTCGAGCGCGTTGTTCGTCGGGACCGTCCTGGTCGCGCAAGCGCCGACGTACTGGCTCTACAGCGCGTGGACGGCCCGCAGGCCCGACGTGCCGTTTGCGGCGTCGGTTCTTTCGTGGCTGCTCAACTGGATCAAAGCGGACGCCAGTTGCGACGGCTGCACCGTCTTCCTGCGACTGATGCGCGAGGTGCATGCCATCACGCCGACGTGGGATCACCTCGCGGTGTTCCCCCTCCTCCAAGTCTGGTTCGCCGGCATCCTGCTGATCGTCCTGGCGCCGAACAGGGAGCGGTCGGCCGGCGCCGACAAGCGCCAACTTCCAGTCCAGCCGGCATCGCCAACGGGCGCGTGCGATACTTCGTCCGGGCAGCGTTTGGCAGGCGCCTGGGGCAAGCTCACGGCGACGCTGATCGGCTACGCCCTGATTCGTTTCTTCCTCGTGATACTGATCTTTCAGACGGCGATGACGTTCGTGGAATACGGCAGCGACGCCGTTCACGTCGAACTGTTCTGGCTGCCTTGGATCACGTGCGCGACGTTCGTCCCTCTCGTCTTCATCCTGCCGCGCCTGGTCCCGCAGCCGTCGTCAGACCTGTTGGCCTGCACGACGTCGCAAGGCGCATCGAACGAACGTCTTGCTCCGCCAGGCGCTCGTGAATGCGCGGCCGCAAACGGCCCAACCGGCGCCTTGCAGCACCCTGCGAATCCTCCTGTGGCAGCGGCGGCGGCAACGCCTGGTTCGGCGAGTCGATGCCGCGGCGTCGCAGCCGCCATCTGCACGTGCGTGGCCGGTCTTGCCCTGTCCATCGCGACGGCCTACTACGATCCCGGCGAACCGAAGGCCGGCCGCGTGTTGCTGGACGAGGCGCATAGCGAATGGGAGCGGACGGACCGAGCCTACGACACCGATTGGTACGGCCAGCAGTCGGGCTACAACTACGCTTGCATCGCCGAGTACATCCGGCGTTTCTACGCGCTCGAATGCCACGCGACGGGACCGCTGACGCCCGAGAAGCTCGCGGGTTTCGACGTGCTGATTCTCAAGACGCCGACCCAACCGTTCGAGCCGGAAGAAGTCCGCGCGATCGAGGCGTTCGTCCGGCGCGGCGGCGGGCTGTTCGCCATCGGCGAGCACACGAACGTCTTCGGCTCCAGCACGTTCCTGAATCGCGTCCTTCGCCTCTTCGGTCTTCCGCTCCGCTACGATGCCGTGTTCGACATCGAGCGAAAATGGGAACAGGTGTACTTCCCGCCGAGCCGGGCCGCCCACCCAATCGTCCAGAACATGCCGTTTCTTCGCTTCGCCGTCTCCTGCTCAGTCCAGGCCGATTCGTGGCGGGCCCGTCCCGTCATCCGGTCCGCCGGGCTCTGGTCGCTGCCGATCGACTACGCCTCCGGCAACTTCTATCCGCACGTGAAGGACGCCGCGAACGCCAGGTTCGGCTGCTTCGATCAGATGGTCGCCCGGACCGCCGGTGCCGGTCGCGTGGCCGTGTTCTCCGACAGCACGCAATTCTCCAACTTCCTCGCCTTCGAGCCGGGCAAGCCGCAGCTTCTGCTCGGAACGCTCGACTGGCTGACCCGCGGCATCCGCCGCGACTGGTTCAACGCCGCGGGCTGGTTGGTCTT
>CAZERK010000241.1:0-3903 GCA_964514515.1 uncultured Planctomycetaceae bacterium | reverse complement strand
CGCCTCCTGCCCCTCAACTCTGAAGCCGGCCACCTGACCCGCCGCCACCGCCTCCCCTGGATCAACACCGCGGGCTGGATCGTCTTCACGCTCGCCTCCGTCGCGGCCGGCGTCTTGATCCTGCGGCTCCGACCCAGCCTGACCTGGGCCGCGGCCGCCGCGAGCGTCACCGCCATGACAACGTGGCTCACGCTGGCCGGTTGCACGGCCTTGTCACGCCAGACCTATCCGCCGCCCCAGCCCCGCTCCCCGCTCCGGCAAGTCGTCTTCGACATGCGGCACAGTTCCTGCGAGCTGCCCTTGTTCGGCTTCACGCAGGACCACGCCAACAGCTACGCCATCTTCTACCAATGGGCGCTGCGTTTGGGCTTGTTCCCGAGCGTAGCCTTCGATCTGGATGGACCGTTGCCGCCGTCGGATGCGCTGGCGATCATCAAGCCGACGAAGCCCCTGACGGCCGCCGAGGCGCGCACGATCCGTGCGTTCCTGGAGCGAGGCGGCGCGTTGCTGGTCTTGGACTCGGCGGACAATGCGGACTCGACGGCCAACGAGCTGCTCGCGCCCTACGACATGTCGCTGGGATGCGCCGCCCTCGGCCGCGCGGTGATGGAGCCGGCGTCAGGCGCCAAGATCTGCTCGCTCCGCGGCGCCCGTGTCGTCCAGGGCGGGACGCCGCTGCTGACGTCGGAGCGCGGCGAGCCGGTCGCGGCCTACGCAACGGTCGGCCGAGGCCGTCTGATCGTCGGCGGACTGGCGGACCGGTTTGCCGATTCGCAGATGGGCGCAAGCTCGCACGCCGTGCCGGATTTGCCGCTGCGAGCCGTGTACGAGCTGCAATTCGCGCTCTTGCGCGGACTGATGGATGGCGAAATCGAACAACAGATGCACCGCTTGGGCAGGACCTACGCACGCTGAATGCGTTGTTGAGAACCCGTAGCGTCGGCCCCCGGTGGCCGACGTGGAACACCGAGAATGCGGCGGATTGTGGACTTGAACTGGTGCGAGATCCCCAACTCGCACCCATGCCTCTGTGCCGCGTCGGTTCCCCCGGTTCTTCTACGGCGTCTTGCTCTGCGCTGTGTCGGTCTTCTGGTCGCGGTCGAAATGCGGCAGTTCATCGGGAATATCCACAGCGAATTCGACCAGTCCCGCGCACCGCCCGGCCTCGAACCAGGGCATCTGGTGAATCATGCGTTTACGGCCCTGCTTCGTGATCGTGTAGTGGTTGGGCCGGCCCTCGGCGATGAGCCGGGCGATCTTCTCGTTGGACTCCGCCGAATGACAATCGCGCAGATGCCTCCCGACCAGGGCCGCTCCGCCCTCCTTGGCGTACTTCCGGGCCGCCGTCGCGTTGAGCAGCAGAATCTTCCCCTCGTCGTCGCAGACGATGATCGATATCTCTAAACCGTTCGCCCAGGCCGGTGGTTCCACGTTGTCTCCCTTGCATTTCCTCAGCCCTCGTGCTCCGCAGCCATTCAACCCGCCCGCCGCTCGCATTTCAACTCGCCGCCCCGCCGTTTGGGCGGATCAAAATTCATCCTGACACCTTTTTTGCATCCCACCCGCGGCTACGATCCGCCGTCCCGTTGGGGCGGAATGTCTGCTGATTTGAAGACCCTATGCGCGTGCCCCGCTATTCAGAAAATACGTTCTTGCACGTCTCGCATCACCCGGATTCCTTTGAGAGCCCTCGGCCTTGGCCGAGGGGTGGCAACGCCGGGCGAGTCGCATCGCCTCGCGCGATAGGGGCTGCCAGGGATGGGAGGTTGCCTGGGTAGTAGAAGCTGCCCACCGGCCAAGGCGGCGGCTCTGAACACGCGATTCAGAGAATGCGACGCCCCTGCAGACCTCGCCATTTCGTATGAAGACAGCTCAGCGGTAAAGCAGCGACAGGCGGACCTCGCCGCGAAGCGGCGGCTGGACGGGCGGACGACGACTTCGTAGACTGCGGAGAGCAGGGCTGCGTTGGGCGACTCGCGACGAGCCGCGAGCGTCATGCGCGTGGCACAGCCTTGCGGCCGTCACGTGCCCGTGACAGAGGGCAGGGGGCGCGGCTTGTCCCGATCGGGGCTATCGCGGGCCGGCGAGGCAAGGCAACGTGCACGGCGGCTCGTTCAGATCGCGGCTCGTTCCGATCTCGCGGGCGCAGCAGCGCGAGGGCCAGGGGCGCGTGGCGGAATGGCAGACGCTGGGGACTTAAAATCCCCTGTCCGAAAGGACGTGTGGGTTCGATTCCCACCGCGCCCAATCGCCCCTGGAGCATTCCACGGTTGCGTGCATCCGTAGCGGCCAATCCGCCGCGGCGGATCGCCCGCGGGGTGGGCAACGCTGCACGCAGACGTGAAACGCCCTGGGTCGCGGTTCAGTCAGACGGTTGCGACGAACGAAGGGGAGACGTCCGTCGGGACCGTGTCGCTGAGGCGGCGGCAGCCGTCGGGCGTCACCGTGAACACGTCCTCGATCCGCACACCGAACCGACCGGGCACATAGACGCCGGGTTCGAGCGTCACGCACATCCCCGGCTCGAGGCGCTGGCGGTTGCCCTGAACGAGGAACGGCGGCTCGTGGCCGTCCAAGCCGATGCCGTGGCCGAGACGATGGACGAAGAAGGGGCCGAGGCCGGCCTGCTCGATCACGCTCCGAGCCGCGGCGTCTACCGATTCCGCCGTGACGCCGGGCCGCAGCGCATCCATCGCCGCCATCTGGGCGTCGCGGACGACGGCGTAGGCGCGGACCGCATCGGAATCCGGCTCTCCCAGGACGTAGGTTCGGGTCATGTCGCCGCGATAGCCGGCCTTCGCGGCAACAAAGTCCACGACGACGAGGTCGCCAGACTGTACCGGCCGCTGCCCCGGTCTTCCGTGTGGAACCGCCGCATTTGGACCGCCCTGGACCAGCACGCCTTGCGGGGCGCATCCCTGCCGCTGGAGCTCAAACGCCGCCTCCGTCGCCAATTCGATTTCGGAAACGCCCGGCCGCAGGAGCCGGTCAATCAGCGGGTAGATGCGAGCGGTGTCACGGCAGGCGGCGGCGATCGCTTCCAGCTCTTCCGGAGACTTGACGATACGCACGGCTTCGATGAGGCCTGGGTCCATTGAGAGGGTCGAGCGCGGCAGGGCCGCCGCTAGACGATCTTGCGTTGCGACCCATGCATGCGGATCGAGCAGGATGCGTCCTGATGCAATCCCCAATTCGGCTGCCGCGTCGGCCAGCACCACGTAGGGGTCCTGATGCTCCTCCCACGGACAGAACCGTCCGTGCGGGAGGACAAGCGAATCGCCGTCCGACTCGAACGACGGCAGGAGGATGACGGCTTGCCCTTCGCGGTTCAGCAAGCCGCATACGAGACGGTCAGAGGGACCGAGCGGCACGCCGAGGAATCCCAGGATGTTCGTGTCACGAAATAGGAGCAGGCCGTCGGCACCGTGCCTGGACAGCAGATCGCAAGCCTTCGATCTGTGCTGTCTCGGAATGGTCGGGTCAATCGCCGAATTGGAACTGCCGGCGGTCACGTACGCTCTCCCTCCCATCCTGTCTGCGAACTGAAGATGGTACAGCCTGTTCCTCGCAGTCGTTATGTGGTCATTTTAACGATATCAGTCGCCGTCGCCAAGCCCAGGGCGCCTGTCCATGGCGGTCTCCGGTTCAGGCGACGATCCGCAGTAGGCAAAGGCACGCACGTCGTGCTGCCTGCCAGCGAAATCGGGAGCAACAGACTTGAGGTCTCCGGTTGCGGCAGGAGGCGTCCGTGTTGAGGCGGGTAGCGAAGACAGGTTCGGCAAGGTCAGGAGGAGCAGACGTCGCCGTTGCCGACGACCCAGAAGCGGTTCTTGCCGGCCTCCTTGGCTTGGATCAGGGCGCGGTCCGCCGCCTCGATCAAAGACGGCGCGTCGTGGGCGTCCC